>NZ_JBBMXH010000017.1:0-59081 GCF_037996725.1 Xenorhabdus entomophaga | reverse complement strand
CGTAAACGATGCCCGCTATCGAGACAAAATTGTTCCCATTGAGGGATGAAAAGACGACAAAAATCGTCGACATCGCAGAAAATTTCAACTAACTTGTCCATAGCCTGTTCCCCCTCGGAGCTGTTTTTGGTGTGCACCAAAACTTTGCTCCTGGAACAGGCTTCTCGTCAATGTCTTATCCAGAATTCGGGTTAATCAAATAATACATGAGGTTTACTATGTCAGTTCCTGCGTTTGGATTAGGTACTTTTCGCCTGAAAGATGATGTTGTTATCACATCAGTAAAAAATGCTCTGGATCTGGGGTATCGTGCGATTGATACGGCGCAGATTTATGAAAATGAAGCAGCTGTAGGACAAGCTATAGCAGAAAGTGGTGTGGCTCGTAAGGATATCTATATCACGACAAAAATCTGGACAGAAAATCTGAGCAGAGAAAAATTGATCCCAAGCCTTAAAGAAAGTATAGCGAAGCTGGGCACTGATTATGTTGACTTGACATTAGTTCATTGGCCGTCACCGGGTAACGCCGTCAGTGTCGAAGAAACAATGAAGGCGTTGCTGGAGGCTAAAAATATGGGACTGACACGTGAGATCGGTGTTTCAAACTTTACTATTGATCTGATGCAGCAGGCTATTGATGCAGTAGGTGTTGAACAAATTTCCACCAATCAGATTGAGCTTTCTCCGTATCTGCAAAACCGTAATGTGACGGAATGGGCGAAAGCTCACGGAATTCATATCACTTCCTATATGACTCTCGCTTATGGCAAGGCGCTTCAGGATGAGGTTATCGGACACATAGCAGAAAAACATCAGGCCACTCCGGCTCAAGTGATCCTGTCCTGGGCTATGGCGCTGGGTTATGGAGTGATACCTTCTTCAACTAAGCGTGAAAATTTACAGAGCAACCTGAAAGCCATCGAGCTTAAGCTTAGTGCAGACGATATGGGAGCTATTGCTGCACTTGAGCGTAACGAACGTATCGTCAGTCCGGAGGGGCTGGCTCCACGATGGGATAATTGATTCCCCTCACTGCTTAACAAATTATTTCAGCTCCTTCGGGAGCTGTTTACATATTCACTCAGAAAATCGATAAATGCCCTGATTCTAGGGCTTACAGCCTGATCGCTGTAGTAAACCGCATTGAGTGGCATCGCGACAGGTAAACGTTTTTCAGCCAGTAGTTCAACAAGTACACCGCTGGCAATCTCCTTATCAATCATATAATCAGACAAACACGCGATACCATTACCCATCATACATAGTTGTTTAAGGGTTTCACCACTGTTGGAAGAATGCACCATTGTTATTTCATATGGTTTTCCAGCTCCTCAACGCATTGCGGTATACCATATTTTTTCAGATATTCAGGCGAGGCGACGATTTTCCGGTAGCTGGTAAAGAGCGGTCGGGCTCTCAGACTGGAGTCGGTTAAGGCCCCCACTCGAATGGCAATATCCACTTTGCGCTCAATCAGATTGATATAAGTTTCCGACGAAATCAGCGATAGCGTCATATCTGGGTAACGTTCGCGAAAATTTATAAACTGAATTTCACATCAACATATACCCAATGGATTTCAAAAAGAATTGGTGCGGTTTTTATCACGGTTGACTGGCAAGTTATGGATGAATTCCGTGCCCTTTTCCATCATTGACAAGCAAGTAGATATTTAACTTTCTATCACATCCTGTTCTCTGAATAAATTCTTTATCTCTTTTTCCTCAACTTATAAGTGAGTGACATTTCAATACATATACTCAACTCATTTGTTGGTAAATCGGTTGTTGGATCCAAGATTATTGCCCGGTTTTTTGAATAAGTCAGTTCGGGAAAAAGTGTTCTGAACGTATCAATCAATGTCGTCTGGCAGTGAAAAAAGATAGCCACCTGCGAATCACCGAAACGATCCAATCGGATTGTCGTTCCCGATCCTGTTTCAAGAGTAAGATAACTGGGCTGCCCCCATTTCAAAGTCTCGGTAATTAAGCCTACCCCTTCCGTTTTTGATGCGACGTCAAATATTAACTCTCTTATCATCAATAACTGCTTTTGGTATCGTTCAGGATAATTATTAAATACTGAGTGAACTTTGTGATTTTGAAATGTTTTCATAAGATTGCTGCCTTATCCGTTATTTTGTGCAGAAACATCATCTTCCATAAGAATTCATTCTTATTAAAAAATCAGGAATTCTGATGATTATGTGAAGATGATCACCGAAGTACAGCACTGAACACATTTTGTATTTTTTGTGATCTATATTGTAGTACGGTTATTTTTTCTGGCGTTACTATACAAACCTCACTCATTGCAGTAATCAAACAATGGGCACAGTCCAGTTTTGATACCCATTGGCAGTACATCAGCATCCAGATAATTCCGTTGATTTCAATCAACCAGTTAGCCATCAATATACAGACAAGTTACTGAATAATTTTACAAAAGCATCAAACTCCGTACATGCAACGTGCTGTATTTGAGTGGACTTGGATGGATGATATAGGGTTAAGACTTAAGGCAATCACATGATACACCGCTACATCGCAATCGACTGGGGTTCCAGCAATCTTCGCGCCTGGCTCTTCGAGAATAACGTTTGTCTGGGTGAGCGCCAGTCCGAGATGGGTGTTACAAAACTGAACGTAAAGTCCCCTAAGGCGGTGTTAGCAGAAATAACCAGCGGTTGGTTTGATACCAATACACCCATAATTATGGCCGGAATGATAGGCAGTAATGCAGGCTGGAAAGTTGCGCCTTACCTTCCCTGCCCGGTTGCATTCTCAGCAATTGGCCAGCAATTAATGCCAGTTGCTGAAAATGTCTGGATTATCCCCGGCTTATGTATTGAAAATATCAATAACGTCAATGTAATACGGGGAGAAGAGACTCAGCTTCTCGGAGCTTCCTGCCTTGCGCCTTCCTCTTTGTATGTGATGCCGGGAACCCATTGTAAATGGGTGATGGCAGATCAAGACTGTATTCTGAATTTCAGAACAGCGATGACTGGCGAATTGCATCACATTTTGTTAGCACATTCTCTGGTCGGCCTTGGCTTACCCGAACAACAATCAGATGCCGCTACGTTTGAAGCCGGTTTACAGCATGGTATCGAAAATCCGGCACTGTTACCGCAACTCTTTGAAGTGCGTGCGGCCCATGTTTTAAAGACCCGGCCTGCCAAATTTATTAGTGAATTTCTATCTGGATTACTTATAGGTAATGAAGTTATCAATCTGACAAAACAGATTGTACGTGATACAAAACGGCCTATTACTCTTGTCGCTACCCCTAAATTAGCAGCACGTTATCAGGCAGCATTTCATCATCTTCAGTTACCGACTCAGTGCATTGAAGGTGATGCTGCATTTCTCGCAGGTATAAGGAGAATTACACATGCACTGGCAAACTAATCTCCCTCTTATTGCAATTTTGCGTGGCATCACACCGTCGGAAGTGGCTTCTCATATTGATGTATTGCTTGAATCCGGATTCGACTCGATTGAAATTCCACTTAATTCACCTGGCTGGGAAAGCAGTATTCCCACAGCGGTAAGAGTTTATGGTGACCGTGCCCTGATTGGGGCGGGTACGGTACTGAAACCTGAACAGGTAGAACAGCTTGCTGATATGGGCAGCAAACTCATTGTTACCCCGAATACACAACCTGCTGTTATTCATCGGGCATTAGATTTCGGCATGACGGTGTGTGCAGGTTGTGCTACGGCGACAGAAGCCTTCAACGCACTTGATGCGGGAGCACAATCATTAAAAATTTTCCCTTCCTCAGCATTAGGCCCTGACTATATCAAAGCGCTGAAAGCAGTGTTGCCCACCGATGTTCCGGTGTTTGCAGTCGGCGGTATCACACCAGAGAACTTGGGGAATTGGTTAACAGCCGGTTGCGTGGGAGTCGGGCTGGGTAGTGATTTATACCGGGCTGGGCAGCCAGTCAGCCGGACAAAAGAGAAAGCGATTGCATTTGTTAAAGCATACCAAGAGGCATTGCAATGAAAATAACAAAATTAACAACCTATCGTTTACCGCCGCGCTGGATGTTCCTGAAAATTGAGACTGATGAGGAAATTGTCGGTTGGGGTGAACCAGTGATTGAAGGACGTGCCCGTACTGTCGAAGCCGCAGTTCATGAGTTAGGTGAATATCTTATTGGTCGGGATCCCTCCAGAATAAATGACTTATGGCAGGTTATGTATCGTGGGGGGTTCTACCGGGGAGGCCCGATACTGATGAGTGCCATCGCCGGGATCGACCAAGCTCTCTGGGATATCAAAGGAAAAGTATTAAATGCCCCAATCTGGCAGTTACTGGGGGGATTAGTGCGGGACAGAATCAAGATTTATAGCTGGGTTGGCGGAGATCGCCCTGCTGACGTTATCGCGGGAATTGAACGTCTGCGTGAAATCGGTTTTGACACATTCAAACTAAATGGTTGTGAAGAACTGGGAATTATAGATGACTCACGCAAAGTAGACGCAGCAGTAAACGCTGTTGCACAGATCCGTGAAGCTTTCGGTAATGAAATTGAATTTGGGCTGGATTTCCATGGCCGTGTCAGTGCACCAATGGCTAAGGTCATGATCCATGAACTGGAATCTTACCGCCCGCTTTTTATTGAAGAACCTGTGCTCACTGAACAGGCCGAATACTACCCGCGTTTAGCTGCACAGACACATATTCCGATTGCCGCCGGCGAACGTATGTTCTCACGCTTTGAGTTTAAACGCATTCTGGAAGCTGGTGGCGTATCTATTCTGCAACCTGATCTCTCTCATGCCGGTGGCATTACAGAATGTTACAAGATTGCCTCCATGGCAGAAGCTTATGATGTGAGTCTGGCACCACATTGCCCGCTTGGCCCGATTGCTCTGGCCGCGTGTCTCCATATTGACTTTGTCTCCCGTAATACGGTTTTTCAGGAGCAGAGCATGGGTATTCACTACAACCAAGGTGCTGAACTCTTAGACTTTGTTAAAAACAAAGACGATTTCGATATGACCGGAGGTTATTTTCATCCGTTGATGAAGCCGGGGCTGGGAGTTGAGATTGACGAAGAACAGGTTATCTGCCGTAGCCAAAGTGCCATTGACTGGCGTAATCCGTTGTGGCGTTATGCCGATGGTTCCGTTGCAGAATGGTAACACATGCCTAAATTTGGAGATGACTGTATGGACGTTTCTATTAAGACGGCAAAACCTACACGCCGTCGTTACCTGACTTTATTGATGATTTTTATCACCGTGGTCATTTGTTATGTTGACAGAGCCAACCTTGCTGTAGCCTCCGTACATATTCAGGAAGAATTTGGTATCAGCAAAACACAGATGGGGTATATTTTCTCCGCATTTGCCTGGTCGTATACCCTTTGTCAGATTCTGGGTGGATGGTTTTTAGACCGCATAGGTTCGCGAATTACCTACTTCATTGCTATTTTAGGCTGGTCAGTAGCGACCTTATTGCAAGGATTCGCGACAGAGCTACTATCCTTCATTGGTCTGCGGGTATTGACCGGTATTTTCGAAGCACCGGCATTCCCGACCAATAACCGCATCGTCACAAGTTGGTTTCCGGAACATGAACGTGCTTCTGCTGTTGGTTTCTATACCTCCGGTCAGTTTATCGGGCTGGCTTTTCTGACACCGATATTGATTTGGATTCAGGAAATATTAAGTTGGCACTGGGTGTTTTTCATTACCGGATGTATTGGGGCCATCTGGTCACTTGTCTGGATCAAGGTTTATCAGCCACCGCGTAAGAGCAAAGGCGCTAACAAACTTGAACTCGACTACATCCTTAATGGTGGCGGACTGGTGGATGGTGATGCGCCTGCTGAGAAAAAAGATCGTGTATCTCTGACTAAAAAAGACTGGAAATTGATTTTTCATCGTAAATTAGTGGGAGTTTATCTTGGCCAATTCGCTGTAGCATCAACCTTATGGTTCTTTTTAACCTGGTTTCCTAACTATTTGATCCAAGAAAAGGGAATCACCGCATTGAAAGCCGGATTTATGACAACCGTTCCTTTCTTAGCCGCTTTCGTCGGCGTGCTTTTATCAGGTTGGGTTGCCGATAAACTCGTGAAAAAAGGCTATTCACTCGGCGTTGCACGTAAGACGCCCATTATCTGTGGATTACTGATTTCTACCTGTATTATGGGAGCCAATTACACCAATGAACCTATATTAATTATGGCATTGATGGCATTGGCATTTTTCGGTAATGGCTTTGCTTCAATAACATGGTCACTGGTTTCATCATTGGCTCCCGTGCATTTAATCGGATTAACCGGAGGGGTATTCAACTTTGTCGGCGGATTAGGTGGAATTACCGTACCGTTGGTCGTTGGCTATCTGGCTCAGAATTATGGCTTTGCTCCGGCACTGGTTTATATCTCGGTTATTGCACTTATCGGCGCGTTTTCTTATATTTTCTTGGTCGGTGATGTGAAACGTGTAGGTTAATGACCCTTTTGGCGCTGTCAGGCATACGGGAACCTATGCCGGCCTGCCCTTCAAGTTTTGATTTTAAGTCGAATCCAGCATATGGGATACGGCTCATCGTTCCGGCTGCTCACTGAGGTATAAGAGTTACCTTTTATCTTCGATTTCAGATTTAGAATCTTTATCAAAGTCGGTAACTCTTTTCTTTTCAAAGTGAAATATCAGATTGGACCTGAGTTAATACATTTCAGGTACCACTGAGCATATTATGTTTTTTTAATATTTCTTTAATCCTGTCTTTAGGGATAGCATACAAGGTATTACCATTTCTCCCAACCATTGTTTTGGCTGCAAACATAGCATTAATTATAGCCTCTTCTGTTGCATTTATTGTTGCCTCATATAAAGGATCGAGTTTGTCATTTGGCAATATTTTGATTGTTCTTACATCCTCTCTGGAAAACGCATCATTATTTGCGGTTGAAAAAGCAATAAATATTTCACCGCTGGTATTTCTGGCTACACCACCTACTCTTGCAAGCCCTAGAGAGACTCTTTTAGCTATTTTGTTTAATTGGTGAGGTGCTAATGGTGCATCTGTCGCTACCACTGCTATTATCGAACCTGCATCCTTTAGTTTTTTCTTGTTTCCATGATATATCAGATCGAAATCCTTTATTGCTTTACCAACCGGAATCCCTGCAATGATTAAGTCGTTCCTATCCCCAAAGTTGCCCTGAACAAGAACACCAACCGTATATCCTCCCTCTTCTTTATCCAGAGTTCTTGATGAAGTACCTGTACCTCCCTTAAAATCGAAAAGATTCATTCCAGTTCCGCCACCGACATTACCTTCTTCTATCTTTCCTGATTTGGCACTGTTCAACGCACTATATACATGTTCTTTTTTTACATGCATGCCGTTTATATCATTTAATATTCCATCCCACGTTTCCGCAACCACAGGTAATAACCAGAACAGATCATCTTTTAGGGGAGATGTTAAATTATTATCAAACATCCAACTAATTGTTGAGTCTCTGACAATACCAACACTATGACTGTTAGTTATTAATATTGGTGTTTCCAGAAAACCACTTTCTTCGACCCATTGGCTGCCTGTCATATCACCATTTCCATTTAAAGAGAATATGCTAGAAAAGACAGGGCTGAATTTCTTTCCTCTTGGCAATATTGCAGTCACACCTGTTCTTATTGGCCCTTTTCCGACTTCTAGTTTTCCATCACCTTCTATTATGGTTGAATAGCCAACTTTTACCCCGCTGACATCGGTAATTGCATTATTCTTTCCGGGTGTTCCAGAAAAAGGAATGCCTAAATCTCTTGGCCTAATTTCGTTAGCAAAAGAATGAGAAGCTATCATTGCTGAGATGGATAAGACTATAATATTTATTATTTTCATAAATACTCCTTGTTATGCCAATGAATTTGAAGACTAAAAATTCAAAACATGACGATCCAATATGAAAGAAAATCGGTTTTTTCAGGTGAGCTGATAATTTCTCATCATACTTATAACAACGCCATTGAAAATGGCGTTGTTCAGATAATATAAATAGTTAATTGACTAATAAAATTTGATAATGCCAATGACAGAAAAACGCTGAGAAATCACTTTTAACAACCCGCAGATTACTGCAAACCTTATTAGGCGTCAGTGGCCTGCCGCAAGTATAGTGATAACAGAACCGATGCCTGCGCCAGAGCCTGAAGCTTTATTTTTGTGCTTTCTTCAATATTTCATTAATGCTGATAGGAAAGAAATTATTAACATCAACCCCAACGTTAATTGCTCTGGGGCCTAACACGCTTAAACGTTTATACTGTTCCGGATCTTTACCCGCATTGTGGACATGCCCATAAAGGTGAATAGCATCGCGAAAATATCCCTGCCACTCAAGAATTGGATAGTGAAACATTACAATCTTTTGCTTTTGATAATCCATTTCGTAGTAATCTTTTACCCATTCAAATACTGAAGTGTCAAACTCCGGATCACTCAGAAATTTATCATGGTTACCACGAATCAGAAATTTCTTGCCATTAAGCCGATGTAAGATTCGGTTAGCGTCCGATCCAGTACCGCGATAAAGCAAGTCCCCCAAAATATAAATCTCATCCCGTTCGGTGACACGAGCATTCCAGTTATGTATCAACGTATTGTTCATATGATGTACACTTTCAAATGGTCGCCCACATAAGTTGATTATACTGGAATGACAAAAATGGGTATCTGAGGTGAAATAAATCATAATTATCTTCTTATTAGAATTGAAAATATAAAGTAGTAACGAAAATAAAACGTCAGAGATCTAAACGGTAATTAGATTTTTTGGGCAACTAGGTTACCATTATCTATCATTAAATTAACAGCATTATGTGATATAAGGATCTCACCTTATAGTTATTGATGGAAAAGTAAGTAAATGCCTCTGATTCGTTGACGTAGCTCACCTTTAAACAACTTAATTTTAACTTCACTGAGTTGATGTGAAGTGATTTTTTACAATTATAAAAAGGTAATTTTATCAATGAATAAAGTGCATACTATCCAATCCGAGGACTTTTCGCTAAAGGTTATTGAGCAAGGCGTGGGAGAAACTCTTCTTATCATTGGCAGCGCTGATTACTATCAACGGAGCATGCCTGAATCCTTTTTTGGTCATTATCATTGTGTGTTTGTCGATCATCGCGGGTTTGCAGCCTGTCACCGAAAAGTTGATGAGTATGATGTTTCTCTGGCACAAATTACCCAAGATATTGAGCGTGTTTGTTGTGAACTTAATATCAGGCAATGTTGGATATTAGGTCATTCCGGCCACGCTTATATGGCACTGGATTTTACGGCTAACAACAATGACCGTATTAAAGGAACCATACTGGTTGGTGCTTCACCCTGTTTATCCAAAACCATGCAAGCGCTACAGTTCGCCAGATGGGAAGCTGACGCGGATGAAAACAGGAAACAGATTTTCAACAACAATATCATCCATCTGGAATCTGATATTCAGCATGATCCTGAACGCAAATTTGTTCATCTTTGTTGTCGATTAAGTGCGATGCGGTGGTTTGATGCAAACTTCGATGAAAGGTTTCTATGGAATGATGTTCCCACTCACACAGCCATATTTGATAAATTGTGGGGGAATGTATTTGCCGAAATCAATATATTAGATTATACAACTAGAATTACCTCTCCTGTGTTAATTATCTCAGGTTCACATGATTTTAGTATTGCTCCACCAGCCGCATGGCTTGATATTCAACCAATGTTCAAAAGCGTGGAACATGTTTTGATCAATAATAGTGGTCATACTCCAATGCTGGAACAACCTGAAGCATTTGACAAAGCTCTACAACAATTTCTGAAAAGAAATCTATAAGTTATTTACACAGAAAAATGCCAATCTGCTTTGTGGATTGGCATTTTTCTTCATTCCACCAGCAAATAGCGGTCTTACCGATGCTACCCAGTTAAACCGCTATAACAATCAATTAAGAATCGGCTTTCGGCCAGTCAGTATATCCCTTTGCACCATTACCGTAATGGGTATCGTAAGTTGCCTCTGCTAATGCAAGACCGAAGCGTAAACGCTCTACTAAATCAGGATTGGCAATAAATGGGCGTCCGAATGCAACTGCGTCAATTTTACCTTCCGCACGACGGGAAATCGCCAGTTCAAGATCATAGTTATTATTGCCAATATAAGCGCCGTCGAACAAAGAACGTAGTACATCAAGATCAACATCTTTAGGTATGTCACGGTTTTTTTGGGTTGTACCCTCAACAAAATGGAGATAAGCCAGTTTGAATTTATTTAGTTGCTGAATCAGATAGCCATAAGTTGCCATCACATCGCTATCAAGTGGAGTATTACCGACTTCTGTTGTGACAGGAGACAATCTAATACCCACTCGTCCACCACCCCAAACATCGGTTACAGTTTCAACAACTTCCAAAATCAGTCTGGCTCGATTTTCGATTGAATCACCATATTGATCGGTGCGATGGTTAGTTGAATCCCGCAAGAATTGCTCCAGCAGATAATTGTTAGCAGAATGAATTTCTACACCATCGAACCCTGCACGTTTAGCACATTCAGCAGCATGTCTATATTGCTCGACGATGTCAGGAATTTCTTCGGTTCTCAGGGCGCGCGGCATAGAGGCTTCCGCAATGCCATTGTTCGTGTAAACATTACCGTCTGCTTTAATGGCGGATGGTGCTACCGGCGCATCTCTATTTGGTTGAAGATCAACGTGTGAGCAACGGCCAACATGCCATAATTGCACTACAATCTTACCACCGACAACGTGAATGGCATCTGTGATTTTTTTCCACCCTGCTATTTGATCTTCTGTCCAAATACCGGGGGTCAGGGCATAACCGCGCCCTTGCGCTGAGATATTAGTTGCTTCTGAAATGATTAAACCAGCGCTTGTGCGCTGAACATAATAGGTGACATTAAGATCGTTCGGGACGCCCTCTTCATTTGTACGACTACGTGTTAAAGGTGCCATAATAATACGGTTAGCAAGTTCAATATCTCCCAGTTTGATTGGAGAAAAAAGGTCTGTACGAATACTGTTATCAGTCATAAAATTTCCTTTTTTAGTAATCAACATCATTTATAAAAAATGCGACTTTAAATAATTTCTACCAACGTAATTATTTAATCTGGAAATGGTTTTCATCTTATATTTAATAACGCAGTATTTAAGATATTGCACCATAACTTGTTCTCTTTATAATCGGGTCCGCATATGTCAGAACAATTTATTTCTCTCAAGCCACTTATTATGACTTTTTGTGAAGGTGATCCAAATGAAAACCCTTGGATTAGTAGCAATAAAAAGATACCAGAACCCATTGTTATCGTTCCCTACTCTACTGAATGGGAGAATATTTACAATGAAGAAAAAAACAAAATCCAGCGACAATTGAAAGAGAAGGTCATCAATATTGCACATATTGGCTCTACAGCAGTGCCCGGCTTACTCGCAAAACCTGTTATTGATATCGATCTCATCGTCGCAGATCCTACGCAAGAAAAAGATTATGTCCCTGAACTTGAAAATTTAGGTTATGTGTTAAGAATAAGAGAACCGTCTTGGTACCAGCATAGAATGTTGAGGCTTGATTCACCACGCGTCAATTTGCATCTATTTGGTGAAAATTGCCCGGAACATATTCGCCATCTCCTTTTTCGTAATTGGCTGAGAAGTCATGAAGATGACAAAAAACGATACGCAGAAGCTAAACAGGCGGCCATTGAAGGTGCGGTTCATGTTATGGAATACAATCATAATAAAGAGAAGGTAATTAAAAATATCTACGAGAAGATTTTTAAGAACATGGATGTTTGTTTGTCTGAATTATAGATGTGAAGCTCCTAACTCGACCGATCTTATAGCCCGATGACCGGTTGTCTATTTAATCCACAGATACCCGATATAACGATGTCGTCGCCGTAATATGCAATTGATCTCCATTAGGGCCACCAAACGTACAATTAGAGACCTGTTCAGGCACGACGATCTTATGTATTTGTTTGCCCGAGTTATCAAAAACTAAAACACCATCTAAGCAACTGCAATAGATATTACCTGATTTATCAACACAAAATCCGTCTGGAAATCCGGGATATATCGTCGCAAAATGTTTTCCTGCCCCTAAGATGTTATTTTGCACTGGGTAGATGCGAAGTTCACGCCTTCCATGAACAGGAAAATCAATAATAGACATGTCTGCAACATAGAGCCATTTTTCATCTGGAGAAAATGCAAGTCCATTCGGTCGTTGGACATCACTCGTTGCTATAGAGATAGTATTATAATTTGGATCGTAGCAATATACATAGCAACCAATAATCTGACTTTCTGATTTGTATCCTTCTTTGTCGTTGATAATTCCATAAGGGGGATCAGTAAACCAAATTGTACCGTCAGAACGCACAACCACATCATTGGGTGAATTGAATCTTTTCCCATCGATTTTATCAACTAACATGACAACGCTATCATCTTTTTCTGTCCGGGAAATTCCTCGCCTACCATGTTCACAGGTAATTACCCTTCCTTCATTGTCCAACGCGTTACCGTTGGCATAATTAGAATATTGCCGCCATACACTGTCACCATCGTGTTCTGACCAGCGAAACATTCGATTTCCCTTCACATCACTAAAAATAATGGCATCTTCATCTGGAAGCCAAACTGGCCCCTCTGCCCAAAGTGCCGGAGAACAAAGTTTTTCTAAATATGTTTTCATAGTCACTCCTGTGATTTTTGGGGAATGATATTATGTTGCTGCTCTAAATAATTCGTCAGTTTCGTAGAATTCACTCTTCTTTTTGTCAATCCATATGAAATTTCTTTCATCATATGGCGATCCACTTTCAATAATTTCACTGATAGTGCAGTCAAGAAATAACCTAACGCAGGAATGACAGTAAAGAGAATAACAATAGATAATTGAACATGATCATTTTGTAACGATTGATTTGCATCATAGCCAACCAGTGCCAATACTCCGCTGACTAAGGCACCAGAAAGAGCCAGTCCTAATTTAAGAGCGAGAAAGTTGCATGAAAAGTTAATACCCGTTAGACGCTTACCCAACTTATATTCACCATAATCATCAACATCAGCCATAATTGACCAATTGATTGGTTGTGCAATTTGGTGGATAACATTCAAAATAAAATACCCAAATAACATTAAGTAATGCATGTCAACCGGAATGAAATAGATAAGCAAGGAAAGGATGGTCATTAATAAACTCACCCAGTAAAATATTTTGAGTTTACAAAAGCGATCACTCAGTGGCTTAGCTAAAGCACTGCCTAACGTCATGCCAATAACACCAACGCTCAAAAATATTGTGGTGAAAATTTCATTGGCATGAATCACCCAGGTCAGAAAATACATGACGGACGCCATTCTGGTAAAGCCGGGTAATACGTTGATAAATGTGACAAGCAGTAAGCAAGGCCATTGATCATTTTTTATGATATCGCAGTAATCTTTTACTATTGAATCCCTTGTCGGAACAACGGGGCGCACTCTCTCACGCACCAAAGAAAAACAGAGTACAAACATTATCAGGCCAACAGAGGTCAAAAGAATAATTGCATCATGGTAACCTTTAGCTTTATTACCGTGACCAAACAAGTTAACCAGAGGCAATAAGGTTAATGTCAGAACGAGAGTCGCAACTCCTACCCCCATGAATCTGAAACTTTGGCAGGCAACTCGTTCACGGTTATTATCACTGATGACACTACCTAGTGAACAATAGGGAATATTAATAAATGAATAAGTTACTGACATCATCAGATAAGTGAAAAATGCATAAATAGCTTTACCTGTATAATCCAGATTGGGCACGGTAAACATTAATACCAAAAATAAAGCATAGGGAAATGCAAAGAAGAGAATATAGGGCCTGAATTTACCCCAACGTGTTTGTGTTCTGTCAGCAATATAACCAATAAAAGGATCTGATATCGCTTCTATGACCCTAACTCCCAACCAAATGGCAGCAACTGTACCGGCATTAAGGCCATAAATATCTGTATAATAAAAATTCAAAAACAGGAAAACAGCGCCTCCAACAATATTACAGCCAGCATCACCAAATCCATATCCTATTTTTTCCAGAATGGGAATTTTTTCTTTCATAAGCTGATTTCCTATTTTTTCGGTTTTTTCAGTGTTATTAAGCCTTATTTCTGCTCACCTTGCCCATAATAGGCGTTGGCACCATGCTTACGTAAATAGTGTTTATCCAGCAATTCCTGTTGCATAAATGTAATTTCTGAGTTCAATTGTTGGGAAAATAAACTCATATAGGCGCATTCTTCGAGTACGACGGCATTGTATACTGCATCAGCTGCATCTATTCCCCATGTGAAAGGCCCGTGGGAATGAACCAAAACAGCGGGGATTTTCATTGGATCGAGACGTTGCTCTATAAATGTTTGAACGATGACGTTCCCTGTTTGCAATTCGTAATCATCCTCAATTTCTTGTCTGGTCATTAAGCGCGTGCAAGGAACTGCACCGTGAAAATAGTCGGCGTGAGTTGTGCCATGAGCTGGCAAGAAACGTCCTGCTTGGGCCCAAATAGTGGCATGGCGAGAATGCGTATGAACAACTCCCCCGATATCCCGAAAATGACGATATAAAACAAGGTGCGTTGGGGTGTCTGAAGAGGGTTTTTTATCCCCTTCCACGATGATGCCGGTCTCAATATCAACGACAACCATATCATCAGCTTGCATATCACTATATTCCACACCAGATGGCTTAATCACCATCAAGCCTCTGGCTTTATCAACAGCACTGACATTTCCCCAAGTGAATGTCACTAGATTATGTTTTAGCAACGCCAGATTTGCGGACAATACATCGGCCTTCAGTTGTTCTAACATTCAAAACCCCCTTCCTGCATACGAGCTTCGATCCAACGGCGAGCCTGTATAATTTCCAATACAGGTTCTTCCGCTTTTTCTGTCCACATTTCTATTAAGAACGTTCCACGGTAATTCAATGTATGAAGCGTTCTGAATACTCCGACAAAATCGACACAACCCTGACCGAATGGCACGTCACGGAATTGCCCCGAATGGGTTGGAGTGACTGGATAAGTATCTTTGAGATGAATTGCCGAAATACGATTTATGCCAAGCTTGAGTTCTTCTGAGACATCATTGCCCCAAGCACTCAAATTACCAATATCGGGATAAACGCTAAACCACGGTGAGGCCAGCATTTCATCCCATATTTTCCATTTGGTGATCGAGTTTATGAAATCCGTATCCATAATCTCCATTGCCAGCATGACTTGTGCTCTGGCTGCTTGCTGAACTGCCCACGCTATTCCTTCAGAAAAGCGCTGTTTCGTTTCTTCGTTATGTTCTTCGTAATAAACGTCATAACCCGCCAGTTGGATTGTTCTGATGCCAAGATCCCGCGCTAAACTGATTGCTTTTGACATAATCTCATAAGCTTTCCGCCGTACAGTTTCATCACGACTACCAAATGGATAACGACGATGTGCAGATAAACACATGGAGGGAATGGAAATACCTGTTTCCAGCATATTCTTAATGAGTTTAAGGCGTGTTTTTACATCCCAATCCAATCGTGACAAGCGTTCATCTGTTTCATCCACAGACATTTCAATAAAATCGAAACCACAGCTTTTTGCCAGAGATAATCGCTCTGCCCATGTCAGATTTTTAGGCAATGCTTTTTCATAAATCCCAATAGGATGGATGCGCATTATGCTTTCCCCCAGAGCTGAGTAATTTGAGTATGAAATGCTTGAGCGACTTGTTTGGGTTGAGTTGATCCAGATAACGCCCGGCCTGCAATAAAAGCTTGTACGGAAATATCTTTGAATTGAAGGAGATCTGTTGGAACAATGCCACCAGTAATAGAAACAGCTAATCCTATATCGGATAATTTTTTCATGCGGGATATATCTTCCTTATCCCACACTTGCCCATTGGCTTGAGCATCGCGTCCGCGATGATAGATCACTTGCCGGATACCAATGGCATGCCAATTTTTTGCATCAGAGAATGTCCAGTTACCAAATAATTCAATTTGGATTTCTGCCTTTCTCTGCTTTGCCACATGATGGGCTTTTTCTATGGTTGCCAGTGGTGCGGCACAAATCATCGTCATCCAGTTTGCACCAGCATCGAATGCCTGTATTGCAAGAATTTCACCCGCATCAGCGACTTTCCAGTCCGCAACAATAATTTTGTCCGGATAATGGAGACGCAGTTGACGGATAGCGTTAATTCCTTCGGAAAGGCAAAGAATTGTACCGGCTTCCACAATATCAACATCGTCCTGCAATAGTTCAGTATCCTGCAATGCTGAACTCAGGCAAGTATGATCCAATGCCAATTGTAATAATGGTCGGCTCATATTCTTTCCTCCCTGAACGTATTCAATGATTCGCATTGAGAATGAAAGTCACGCAATGATTCGATAATTAGCTGATATTTATTAATTTTATTAAGATATGCTGAATGTGAATTTTGATCTGGTTCAAGGGTATATATGGTGTAACCCAAATTTTTCTGAGCTTCAGTGAAATCCTTATAGATGCCCGTACCCACTAAGGCAGCCAATGCAGCCCCCAGGCATCCCGTCTCTTCGACCTGAGGCAATTCCACCGATAGATTGCTGACATCCGCAAACATTTGCATCCAGACTTTGGAGTGTGCTGGTCCCCCCATTACTCGTATCGTCTGAGTTTTAGTGAAACGTTCTAACATTCGTTTCAAATGGGTCATATGGCTGAAAATAACGCCTTCATACACGGCTTGTAGTAAATGGCTGCGATCATGGCTGGACTGTAAACCATAAAACCCCGCCGTCATTTCCAGCCCAGCATTGCTGCCATAAAGAAAGGGAAGAAAAAGAACTTCACTGGAGGCTTTGGGAAGATGGTTAACTGCAGCATTGATTTCTTCAAAAGACATTTTTCCCCAAAGGGCGGTAAGCCACTCAAGATTACCTGACGAAGTGGGACTGGCTTCATGAACAATATAATGGCCTGCATTAACGTATCGCCCATAAATATAAGGGTATGGTTCATGAGTACGCAGTTGATCCGCAATACCACTGGTTACTGACCAGGTTCCCATAACGGCATTCAGTGTGTATTCATCTTGAAGACCTGCACAAACAGCGGAGGAAGCCACATCAAACAGTCCACCGACCACGGGAGTACCTGCAACCAGCCCGGTTAACTCAGCAACTGGTGGGGTGACTTCTCCACCAATTTCAGCCGAGCCGACAATTCGGGAGAGAACGCCATCAATTTCACTGATATTCAAAAGGCTTGAAAGTGCAGGATCATAATCTCCCGTATTCATGTTGTAGAGATTGGATTCCGAAATATTGCTTTCTTCACAGCTCTTTTCGCCAGTGAGACACCAGCGCAGATAATCATGTGCCATCATAACGGCACCGATGCGGTTGTAGCGTTCAGGCTGGTTCTCTTTAAGCCAACGCAATAAAGATACAGGATGACCTGTCCAAAGGGTCTGGCGCGTATGGAGATATAACTTTTCCCGCATTCCTTGTTGTTGCCATTGACGTACAATTTCTGTTGCACGACGATCAGAAGAAAGTATCCCGTTCCCTAACGGTTTGTCATCTTTATCTAAAATAAATAGCCCTTTGCCTTGAGCTGAAATACCAATGCCCTTGATTTGCTGACCACAGATGCCAGTATTTCTCAATAAATTGTTAATTATGCTAATTAACGCATTCCATAATTCGCTGAGATCTCTTTCTGCATATCCTAATTGGGGAGTAAGCGTTTTCAATGCAATACGTTCTATACTGTATTCTTGTCCTCGTTCATTATATAAACCCGCTTTAAGATAAGTACCGCCACAATCAATACCCAGATAAAAGTTATGCTTATGTCTGCTCATCCTATGCAACCTTATATAATTTATACCTTTCAACCAGTAAGTATTTGGATATATGGGTATTTGGTGATATGGAAAGAAAAATTGCCCTCAGAGCATTTTAATTTTTTCCCATACGCTATCGTCAATGGTCATACCATTTCGTCTGTTTTCTGCTTGTTTGTGCACCAATTCGTGACCCGGTAACCGAATGGCCATATTGGGATCTGCACGTTCCGCAGAGGTAATAAAATGCATGATGGATTTCAGTTTCGCTTCCCGTGAAGGGCCATCAATTAACCTGTCTACATCAATGGCGATAAATACCTGTGAAACTCCGTACTCATCACTATTATTCTGCGTAATTTCCGCGACCGATGAACCATTTGAAAGCAAGGTGGCGATGAGATCCAATACGATGGATAAGCCTGAACCTTTCCAGTATCCCATGGGCAAAATCCGGCGATTTTTTTCAATCGTTGCGGGATCTCTGGTTAAGCTGCCTTCGTCATCAAAACCACCCTCAACCGGTAATTGCTGCCCAGCCAGCCGATTTACTTCTAACTTTCCGTAAGAAAACATGGACATTGACATATCGAGCAACGTTATGGGATCGCCGGGTATGGCTATGATTAATGGATTTGTGCCGATACGGCACTCTTTCGCCCCCCAGGGAGGCATGGCAGCAATAGAATTGGTCCAGCAGATGCCAATAAACCCTTTTGTCGCAGCTTGCCAACCATAGCTTCCTCCTCGCATCCAATGGTTGGCATTGCGTAATGCCACCAAGCCAATACCATATTCCGTAGCCAATTCAGTAGCTCTGTTCATCATATCTCTGGCAGTCAGATTGCCTATCGCCCGTTGTGCATCCCATTGTTCAATGGCTCCCAACGATGCCACTCGCACAGGCTTGGCGTCAGAGATGATATCCCCTGCATCAAGTTGCTGAATAAACCGCGGAAAACGGTTAACACCATGTGAGTAAACGCCATATTCCGTGGTACTGGCGAACATTTCCGCGCAGGCATTTGCTGTCTCAAACTGAACACTCCGAGCCAGCAATATTCGGGTAAGTTGTTCTTTTAATTGTTCGAAAGTGACTTTCATGCCTTCTTCCTTATATAAGGTTTTAACCTATGGAAAATATCAGCAATAACACAGGAGAATAGTTGCAACTAAAGCAATATTGTATTTTTAAAAACCTAAACAGTTCCTCTCAGAGTGAGTAAATAAACAGAGATAAATGAAATTAAAAGATAGGTAGTATTAGGAATGGTTTAAGCATGTTCATTTATATTCCACTATTCCAATTTTCAACCACTATCTTTAACCACTACCTTATGCGGAATGAATATGCCTTCATTTTTATCTTTGTCAGTAACTAAGAGAAATACCAGACATTACGGAATTGCTTTATGGGCAGGTTTTCTTGGTGGGAATATTGCCAGTTTCGCTAAATGGGGAACAGAAATTCTCATGCCTCCCAGAACACCAAACAGAGCTATTCCTCCTGGCGAGATGCTTCAAAGTTGGGGAGGGAAAGTCAACGACATGGTATACCATTACTCGGATCACCTTGTGAATTGGGGCATGGCTGGAGTTCACCATCTTTTTTCTATCATTTTGGCAATGTTTTACTCCGTCATTGCGGAAATCTTTCCTATCGTAAAATTATGGCATGGTGCTTTTTTTGCTGTCATTGTTGCCTTCATTTTCCACGGTATCATTTTACCCATTTATGGATGGTCTCCTGTTTTCTGGGAACTGCCTTTTGATGAGATATTCTCGGAAATAGTGGGAACTATAATCTGGATGTGGGCTATTGAAATTTTCAGGCATGACATTCGCACCAGAATGGTAAAAGACTAATCCCTTATGGTGTTAAAAAGTTAAAAACTGGTTCAAATCTTTCCATTGAACCAGTTTAAATTAATGACCACATACAATTTACCTTATCGCCATAAGCGCTTACATTATAAATACCAAATTAGAAATGTATCCATGACAATAATTTGATTGTCATGATATTGAGCCATACTCTGTCTGTCCGTAACGATTAAAACAAATAATGAGGAATAATAACCATGCTGAAAAAGATTGAAAGTAAAACAGCAAGTGGATGGGTTAATGGTTTTCTTGGGGTGCTGATTTTTAGTGGCTCACTACCGGCAACCAAAGTCGCTGTTATGAATTTCGATCCTATTTTTCTAACCGTTGCCCGCGCTTCAATTGCAGGATTATTAGCGCTCATTATTTTATTCGTGTTTAAAGAAAAGCGCCCAGTATCTAATCAGCTAGTTTCATTGTTCATTATTGCCATGGGCGTTGTTATTGGATTTCCACTTTTAACTGCATTGGCTCTGCAACATATTACATCAGCACATTCGATCTTATTTCTTGGATTATTACCTCTTTCTACGGCCATTTTTGGCGTATGGCGTGGTGGAGAACGACCCCGCACTGCTTTCTGGGTATTTTCTGGTGTGGGAAGTTTGTTAGTGATTGGATTTGCTTTCATGCAAGGGTTATCTGCTTCACTCACTGGAGACGCATTAATGCTTGCTGCCGTTGTTGTTTGTGGACTTGGCTATGCAGAAGGCTCAAAACTTTCCCGCGTCTTAGGCGGATGGCAAGTTATCTGTTGGGCTTTGCTCATTTCATTACCTGCTATGCTTATTATGACAATTCTGTTTATGCCAAATTCATTTTCGAATGTTGGCACTCCAGCATGGATTGGTCTTGCGTATGTATCCCTGTTTAGCATGCTGATCGGTTTTATTTTCTGGTATCGAGGTCTGGCATTAGGAGGAATTACTGCCGTTGGCCAACTCCAATTACTACAACCTTTTTTCGGTCTTGCCTTGAGCGCGAGTTTACTTTCTGAACCTGTGAGCTTAATGATGGTAGCAGTAACTATAGGCGTGATTCTTTGTATTATTGGCTCACGGAAGTTTGCAAGGTAAATGGAGTCTTGAGCACCCGCGAGATTTGCCCTACGGCCAGCGTCGTTTTTTGATTTGACCTTAGTCATGGATAATATAGGCTGAATCTTTATTAATACATTAACTGATACAGATATTCTTAAACATGCGTAGAACAGATCATCTTGGCGGGATAACGGCGTTTGTCACAACAGCACAATTAGGTAGTTTCACTGCTGCGGCAGAGCGTCTAGGCTTAACAAAGTCTGCGGTAGGTAAAAGCGTCGGGAGGCTTGAGGATCGTTTAGGACTTAAACTTTTTCAGCGTTCGACGCGCAGTTTGAGCTTAACGCCTGATGGAGAAGCTTTCCTGATAAGCTGCCAGAATGCTCTTGATATTCTCGAACAAGCTGAAGCGGCCCTTACTTCACATATTTCCCATCCTGCTGGCCGACTCCGTATTGATCTGCCGGCTGCTTTTGGACGTCAGCGAATATTTCCGGCTCTTCTGAAAATCGCCAGTAATTATCCTGAGCTATCTCTGTCAGTTTCATTCAGTGAGCGTTTTGTCGATTTGATTGAGGAAGGTATTGACATTGCTATACGAATCGGGGAACTCGCTGACAGTAGTGGACTGGTCGCCCGTAAATTGACAACGCAAAAACTTGTTATTTGTGCCTCACCGAATTATTTACTTTCTCATGGTGAACCCAAAACCCCCGAAAAATTAAGTCAACATCGGTGTGTGCTAGGATTTCGCAGGAATCAACCTATATCTTGGTTATTGAAAGAAGAAGATGGTGAGATAAGACGTTACACTCCACCAGCCACTTATGAGTTTTCTGATGGGGATGCAATGTTATCTGCCACGTTGGCCGGATGCGGATTTGCCCAGCTACCATTATGGATGGTGGGTAATTACCTTGAGAGCGGAGAACTCAAGGAGGTATTGCAAGAATATTCTGGAGTGGAAATTCCGATTAGTGCGTTATGGCCTAAAAACCGTCAACTGTTACCTAAAATACGTTATGTTGTAGATACTTTGGTGAAAATGGCAGAAGACGGTTTGTTAGATTAACGCTGAAGATTATTTTTAATGTAGATGCTTAAAAATGCTATAAATGAAAAGAGAATGCTGATTAACATAACCGTATGCACATTAAATTGTGAAAGAAACCATCCTCCGGTCACAGAGCCAATTGTGATCCCTAAATTAGCAAAAGAAATGTAAAGACTGTTGGCAAATTCAGGGGCATCATTAGCTTCCTGTATAAGCCAAGTTTGGCTAACCACAAGCCCCGCAGAATGCAATCCGCCCCAAAAAACGGTTAACACACACATCGCTATCGGCGAGAAACCTAAATACCAGACTTGGAGATAGAGAAAGATTAATAAAACAGGATAAGCATAAGTGGTGCTTACAACATTTTTCTGCAAAAAGCGACTAAAAACAAAATTGCCAATAAATCCACTAACACCAAATAGTATTAAAATCGCACTGATGGAATCATTATCAAATTGAGTGATTTTTGATAAATAATCTGCTATGTAGCTAAAGCTTGAGAACATTGCGGAAAAAATCAATGTCACGGTAGACATCGTCAACCATAATTTCCCTCTGCGCAATACACTTAACTGTTCAGCAACAATACTGCTTTTTGTCACAGGGATAGAAGGAACAAAATACAAGATACCGAGAAAAGCGAGCATACAAGTCGCTGCACCAAAATAAAATGCAGCGCTGAGCGATAAATGTTCCGCTATAAAGGAACTCAGAGGCATTCCTAATACCATCCCCACAGCCACTCCGGCAAAAACTTTTGCAATAGCACCTGCACTTTTTTCCTTAGAAACGGAGTTCGCTGCAATAACAAGGGCAACCGCAAAGAAAACAGCATGCCCCAACCCGGGAAGAATTCTGAATATCAACATCAAATTAAAGAGATCTGTTGTGGCATAGATAAGGTTAGAAACGATAAATATAAATAGAATGGCAAGAAGAACGTATTTTTTGTTATATCCGGATAATAGCAGAGTCATAAATGGCCCCGTTATAGCTACAACAATGGCATAAATGCCGACAAGAAAACCGACTTGAGTCGGTGTGACATGCAATTGTGCTTCCAATTGCGGCAGCAATCCAATAACAGCTATTTCGGTCGTAATAACACCAAAGACCGCAATGGATAACGTCAACAACAACAGCAGAGAGTTTTTATTTTCCATAATGAGAATATATTGAGAATTTGTTTTTAACAGGTAGGCAAAATGATGGCAAATCCTCCATAAAAACAGAAGGATACTTTCGTCTATTGTCTGTAGACATAACTTCTTCAATGATTTTTTCTCAAAAGAAAAGCCGCATTATCGCGGCTTTAATTTCTGCTATATCGTGAATGTAGAAAGTCTGATTAAAATTTCTCAACAACCTTAAATTCGATAACAACAATTTCCATATCGGGTGAGAAAACACCTATTCTCTCAAAAAAACGTTGATGCTCTAATTGCCAGTGAAGCAAACTTCTGTCTCCCTCTCCTTCTTTCCAGGCCAAATCTGCGGTCATTTCTGAAAATTGCATCAAGTGCATTGCAGTGACTCTGGCAACACAAACCGGCTTTTCTTTGCTGTCGAAGACAGTGTAGTGATTACCAACAGTAATCTTGCCATCATCTGATTCATAAGAATCATACGAACTGAACGGGCAAGTTGTCGCTGTTTTTATACCTTCGGCAACTAATTCAGCCAGTTCATCGTGCATAGCAGGAGAATCACCAAATACCCAACGCCCGGCTTTCGGATATTTGCTTTCAAGCAGTTCGATCTTATCTATTTTCATATTATCTTTTAGACGCTTCGTTAAGCTTATACGTGAGCGTCTTTACTAACACAATGACACTATTTTCCACCATAGTTTTATGTCAACTATATGACACAACTCCATATTATAAGATTGGTGAATGCAATAACTGGGAGTATAGTTCCTTTATTTAATTTGGTGCAGAACATCACCCACGGCATTGAATAGGCGATTAATATCGTCCATTCTGGCATTGAACATTGGGCCAAACTGCAATGTGTCACCACCAAAGCGCACATAAAAGCCGGCTTTCCATAATGCAATACCTGCATCAAAAGGCCGGATAACCGCATCACCCTCTCGTGGAGCAATTTGAATTGCGCCCACCAGCCCACAGTTACGAATGTCTACGACATTTGGGCAGTGTTTTAGCTCATGTAATGCTTGTTCGAAATGTGGTGCCAATTCGGCTGCTTGTTGCAATAAATTCTCTTTTTCCAACAGTTCCAATGTTGCCAAACTTGCTGCACAAGCAACGGGATGGGCTGAATAAGTATAACCGTGGCTGAACTCAATCATATGACTGGGTAGAGACTGTGACATAAAGGTATCGTAGATCTTGCTGGATGCAACCACACCACCCAGAGGAATGGCACCATTGCTAATTTGTTTCGCGAAATTGAGAATATCCGGCGTTACACCGAAATATTCGGAGCCACTCCAGCTTCCCAAACGCCCGAAACCGGTAATCACTTCATCAAAAATTAACAAGATATCGTGTTGGGTACAAATTTCCCGCAAACGTTGTAAGTAACCTTGTGGCGGGATAATGGCACCGGCAGCTCCGGAAAGCGGCTCAACGATAACTGCGGCAATATTACTGGCATCATGCAGTTCAATCAGTTTTAACAATTCATCGGCCAGTTCAGGCCCCCCCGTCAATGGCATTCCTTTGGTAAAGGCCATATTGGGCTGTAACGTATGCGGTAGATGGTCTACATCCATAAACTGACCAAACATCTTGCGGTTGCCACCAATACCACCAAGGCTGGTACCCGCGATATTTACACCATGATAGCCTCGCGCCCTGCCAATCAGTTTAGTTTTGGAAGATTGTCCTTTGATGCGCCAGTAAGCACGCGCTATTTTTATTGCGGTATCGGCGGCTTCTGAGCCTGAACTGGTAAAAAATACATGATTTAAATCACCGGGCATAAGACCGGCAATTTTATCTGCCAGCTTAAATGACAAAGGATGACCATATTGGAAACCGGGAGAATAATCCAACGTACCTAATTGTTCAGAAACAGCCTGACGGATTTCAGTGCGTGAATGACCCGCTCCACATGCCCACAATCCTGATAAGCTGTCATAGATACGCCGGCCTTGATCATCGACCAACCAGTTTCCCTCTGCTGATACAATTAAACGTGGATCTTGTTGAAAATGACGATTAGCACTGAATGGCATCCAATGAGCTTTAAAGTTCAGTGTTTGAAAATAATGGCTATCTGACATTTTTTAACTCCTCAAGCAAGGTTGTAACAAAGAGTTTGCAATAAAACTACATTCAAGTTGAATCTCATTTATCGAATCATTAGTTATGAGTTTACTTACGTAAATGAAACCAACAACTCTTAGATTACACGATCAGCATCTACGGGCCAGTGAAACGATGATGGCATCCATTGAAGAGTTCCTCCAGCATGTAAAAACAGTTACGCGGGGAATTTAACATTGGCATTATTAATAGTGCCGTTATCAGAATTGAATACGTGACCTATATTTTTTATACTCCGCAGGAGTCGCCGCAACCAATTTTTTGAAATTCCTATGAAAGTGGCTTTGGTCATAGAAACCTAACTCAGTTGCTACAGACGCTATATTCATTCCTTGCTTCAAAAGTACTTTTGCTTCATTAATGCGCATTGCGATTTGCATAGCATGTGGAGTAATACCATATGCCTTTCGAAATGCGTGGATAATATGATATTCACTCAATTGAGAGTGAACAGCGATATCCTTTACCGATATATTGCTTCGAAAATTTTCACAAATATATTCATACGCCCTAGATACACTACTTTTTGGTACAACTTTCTCTAAAGGTATGGAGTTGGACTGTGAAAAAAGATTGAAAAAAAAAGAGATGCTCTCTTCTTCCGTTTTCATTTTGTCTTTATCAAGAATGATTGTGTTGGCTAATTCTTGAAACTGTGCATAAAGTTCCGGAGCATCGGTATGATTAATTGAGAACGGGATAAAATTCGTTATTCTTTCACCTACAACCATTGATTGCACATAACCTAACCATTTTGGACATACATACAGCATTTTGTAGCTCCAATTTGTATCTGGTACTGGGTTGCATGAATGGACCTCTAGAGGGTTAATTATGACAAGGGAACCCTTTTGTATTCTACGTTCAATATTACTATTGAAGTAATCACTATGACCGCAATCTACAGCTCCAATGGAAAATTCTTCATGAGTGTGTTTCCCGTAACAGGCTTTCGAGTTTTTAGAAAAGCGCAGCTCAATGGGTACTGCGCTCGAACGATAAAATTTTTGCTTGGTCATCTGTGTTCATACCCTTTTAGGGTCTGTTGATGTTTTGTGAGGAATTATTAGACAGCAAGATGATTTGGTATAATTACTTTTGCCAAAAAACAACCAGTTTTCACCATAATGCCGCGAACCATGTTAACAGATCTCCATTGGAATAAGCTATTTGCGTTAATGCAACACACGGATTAGATTTATCACAAACTTGACCTTTGAAGGCATTTTTTACCGAATGAGAATAAGCATTCTCTGGCGCGATTAACCGCCAGAATATGGGGAGGGGCAACTATGCTGACAGAGGGAGGATATGTTGGCACTGGAATTTATCATTATCTGGTTACCGATGTGGGTTGAATGAATTATGACCTTAAAACATCAACAGACCCTAACCTGATATAAAAAAAGTATATACGACCGTAATTGCTAACAATAGCCCCATAGTGAGATTGAAAAGCTTATAATGTTTAGGTATGTCCAAAACTGTCCTAATCGTTATTCCCAAAACAGCCCATGCTGAAATTGATGCATAACAGACAATAAAAAAAATCCCACAAAAAAGTAGTAGTGCATTAATTTCTGCATCGTGACTACTAAAAACGGATATGCCTGCTAAAGACACAATCCATGCTTTCGGGTTAAGCCATTGGCACATTATTCCTTGTATAAGGGATGGAGCACTGGTTTCTGGTTCACTATCATCACCGATCATTGGGTTTTGCATAGCAACTTTATATGCCAAGTATAATAAGAAACTGCCTCCTATATAGGTAAGTATTTCGGTAAGATATGGCACCTCATTTATAATTTGGGCTAATCCAAAGCCCAGTAAAAATAAAATCGATACAAAACCAATTGTAGCACCGGTTATATGTGGGATAGTTCGAATATATCCGCAATTTGCTCCGGTAACTGTCGCTATTATGTTTACAGGTCCTGGCGATATAGAGGTTACAAAGGCAAAAACTGTCATTGCAAATAATTGAGTCATAAGCTTCTACCTCCTAAAAATCAGTTACTTCTCCAGAGCCATTAATAAAACGATTCTCTTGCAAATCAACAATACGGTACCGTTTTGCCTTGATTTTTCCCTCTTTGCAATAACCCGCTTTGCTTTCCCAAAATCCTTGTTCGAACTCATCAGTAAAGTACAATTCAGACAAGCACTTAACCCCTTTGTACCGATATAGCGAAAAGTCGACTAGACGGATAGGATAACCTTCTTCCAAAGATAGGGGTTTACCGTCCACCGCCCAAATAATCATAGCTCTATTTTCTAATGCATTACTAAGGGATATTGTAGAGTCATACCCTCCCTTACTTGTACCTAAACTTATCTGCTTCAAATTGTATGAAAGATATTTTGCTTGGTTTATCCCTAGATATTTCAATAGGTCTTCTAGTAAAACACCTGTCCAGTTTCTTCTGATACTCCAATTGCAAACACATACAACTCGGCGGCTTTCTGTTATTGGCGCAATGTTCTTAAGGTCTTCGAATGCGACAAGAATTGGTGTTGACTCATGAGGTAAAAATATCTTGAGCGCCCATTCTTTCATATCAATAGAATCATATGATTCAGGTGGCCCTTCTTGGTAGTACCGTAAAGAAGAAGGCTTCTTATCAATATATGGAGTAATCATATTTTCCTTTCTTATGTAATCTATTATAGAGATTTGACACAGCGTAAACCTACGATGTTGTCTCGTACTGTTGGAGGGTAGTTATCTCTGCATGTACAGCGCATATAATCTTCATCATGCAGCCCTGAACCACCTCGAACTACATGATCGTCAGTAGGAATACTAAGATAAACGGGATCAATATGAGTTTTGTCCCAACTGTAATCTTGGTAGTAATTATCTAGACACCACTCAGCTAGATTACCTGCCATATCAATACAACCAAATGGAGAGCGATTTTGTGGATATGCATCCCAATCCGTGGATTTTCGGTTAAGCTCAGCTGGCTCACAGTCTGGGGCATAGTTTGCAATTGTAATAGATGGCTCGCTATTTCCCCATGGATAGAGTCGATTATCGTTCCCCTTCGCAGCAAATTCCCACTGCGCTTCAGTGGGTAATTCCTTACCTACAAATGTTGCGTATGCGACAGCTTCATACCAACTAATGCCGGTTACTGGCTGCTTTGGTTGGTTCCAATTAGAATCATGCCAATATAAAGGTTCCGAAATACCATTATCTTGGATAAACTGAAAACCTTCTTCTGACCAATATTTCTTACTTCTATAGCCCCCCTGCTCAATGAACACTGCAAACTCAGCGTTAGTCACAGGGTGAACATCAATGAAAAAATCACTAAGGGTAACTACGCACACAGGTTGCTCATCAGGGCTCAACTCTGAACCGCGTAGATAAGGAGATCCTGTCACTAAAACCATATCAATTAAATTGTTCATCGTATTAACTTCATATTTCCAGTTTGCTTAATTATGGCTTTTTTGTCGCCGTACACAGCTATGCCTAAATATTCGATGCTGTCCTCACTGGCAGCCTCTAACCTACTTGAGTAATCCTCATAACTCTTAGTGTTTTTTGCCACGTTCGAGAAGTCAACTATCGTAGCGTGTGATTGTAATTGAGAACGAATTTCCTTTATCTCGCTTGCAGTTGCCGCAAGAATTGGGATTGGGATACGCGTGATCCCAAAATGTTCCCCTCCATCACGGTTCTTGATATTGTCACCTACGAGCCCAGGGTGAGCCTTGCCAAGGCTAAGAGCTAGCACTGCTGCTGTGTTTGCAATGACTCCAAGAGGAAGATCTTTATCGATTACCAATACACACTTTTTGTCATTCATTATGCAACTTTCCTTTTATGAATTTGGCTGTTAGAAAATACCACCCATGTCATTTCAATATGTAGAGGGTGAGATATTGCTGTAAGCCCATAATGTTTAATTGCATCAGCATTCGCTAAGCAACAATCAACATCGCCGTTTACAACTAGTCTCGCTCCATTGCTTGTAGAGTTCGTAATCTCTATTTCTAAATGAGCATCGGATATTCCAAAAATCTTGTCTTCAGCCGATTCAATTAAGCTCTCTAAACGAGATAGGGGCGCGTGATGCGTAGCTATTTTTATGGTTTGTTGCTCAGCTATCTTTTTCGCTAAAGCGAGGGAAGTTTTACAACCAAGATAATAAGCGGGAGGTGAATAGAAAAATGACCCAAGTAGAAGGGTATTTTTGTTCATGTAAAAGTTATCTACTCGTTGATATGCATTGGCGACTAGAAAAATGCATGACTCATTCTTTTCCACATACTCAGAGGCGAGTTCAAAAGTATCAAAAAGAAGTATGTCTAAGGGTTCTCCAATTAAGTTGGTCAGATATTTCGCTGCTGATTGACTGCTTGTTCCTTCAGGTCCGAGAGTCGCGATTGAAGCAATTTCTGGGGGGTGCCTAATCCAAAAGCTATCAGTGTTAAATATCATCTCATAATTCGCTTAAGTTAAATTTACATTAACGATATTCCTGCCTGGATGTTAAATATTGTACAAAATTGTTGTTTATAGAATTGCGCAAAATGAGAGTGTAGGATCTATGAAAGCTTCCATTTTTACTAGCCAAGTCGCCGCCAATCTTCACCTGTTTTTATGGCATTGCGAGTTCTTATCTATAGCACAAACAGCTATGCTAACAGGCCAAAAATTAGACATGTGGTGCAATGGAACTTGGATTAATGGAATATGGCTTGGGGAAGGTGCCGGTGGAACTCTGCCGTATGGTTTACCATGACGTTTATTCTATAAGACATTGATCCTATAACCCCAGAGTAATCAATTATTACTCTGGGGTTATAATTGACATGCTAATCCAAAAAATATTTTAACAACTCAATCAAAAATGCAGTAATATTGGCGTCCAATCGTGGGAATTGCTCTGGATCATTAGCTTGTTATCGCTTTTTCATCTATCACAACGTCGAACACCTGCCTTTATCTCCTTATTGGCGATTCTGATGCTGTTCATCGCGCCAGTGGTATCAAAAACGCTGGAGCACTATCGTGTTGATATAAAAAGTGAAATGAATCACTGCATGTCTATGCCTGATATGCAAAACAGCAGTTATCATCAAACAGCGCCTTCATCACACTCCATGAATCATCATCATGGTGCTGACCATATCCATATGGGGTTGATGGATGATATCGCTTGTGGTTACTGTCAGCTTCTGATTAACCTGCCATTATTGGCAGGCGGTTTTATTCCTTTCATCCTGCTGACGTTAACCGTATCCCGCGCACCACCAGCACCACGCTTCACTGGACCAATCATCCGGTTATTCTACGGAGAATCACAACCTCGCGCACCACCCCTTAATTAGTCCACTTGATTGAAATAAAAAGTTTTATTTTGCTTACCTTGTTTTGTTTGATTTGTGACTAATTAAGGAATATTTTTTATGTCCACTACACAATTGTTCCGTATATCACCTCTGACAACCGCTTTAGCTATTGCTATCGCCCTACCAACCAGTGGCATGGCTGCCAGCGAAAATCACGCCAAAGAGATAAAAGAAACACACAATGTTAATGATAGAGAATCTGTCATCATCGTAACAGCCCCTGCTATTTCCCCACTTGAAGTGGTGACTTCACTTAAAACGCCGCGTCAGCCAGTCCCTGCCAGTGATGGTTCTGATTATCTGAAAACCATTCCCGGTTTTTCTCAGATTCGTAATGGTGGCACTAACGGCGACCCTGTATTCCGTGGCATGTTTGGCTCTCGTTTGCGAATGCTGATTGATGACGGCGAAATTCTTGGCTCCTGTGGCGGACGTATGGATGCACCAAGTTCTTATATTTCACCGGAAAACTATGATGTTCTCAGTCTAGTGAAAGGCCCACAAACTGTACTTTGGGGACCGGGTAACTCTGCGGGTACTATTCGTTTTGAACGTACCAGACCTCAATTTGAACAATTTGGAGCCCAAGGTAATGTCAGTACCGTTGTCGGTTCCAATGGGCGTTGGGATGGTAATGCTGACCTCAGTTTGGGGAATGAACTGGGTTATATCCGTATGATTGGCAATAAATCCCGCTCTAATGACTACAAAGACGGTGATGGTCATCGCGTACCTTCCCGTTGGGATAAATGGAATACCGATGTCGCATTAGGCTGGACGCCAGATGAAAATACCTTGCTGGAATTAAATGCTGGACAAGGTGATGGCGAAGCGCGCTATGCCACTCGTATGATGGATGGCTCCCAATTTAAGCGTAAAAGTTTCGGGATACGTTTTGAGAAATCCAATATTGGTGAAGTATTTGATAAATTCGAAACTAATTTTTATTACAACTACACCGACCATGTGATGGATACTTATTCCCTGCGCCATTCAGAACATAAAATGGCTTCAGAGCCAGATCGCCTTACGATGGGCGGCCGCATGATAGGAACCTGGATTTGGGAAGATTTCAAATTGCAGAGCGGCGTAGATATGCAAACAAACACCCATCGGACTAATACCGATCGCGTTATGAAAAAAGAAGAAAGAAACGGCTGGCTTAAAAACGCGCGTTTCAACGATTATGGCATTTTCAGTGAATTAACGTGGGATGTTGCTGAACAAAGCAAAGTGATCGGCGGCGCACGCTTGGATCGCGTGATGGTGTATAAATATAGCACCCAGCAAGAACGCAAAGATACCCTTCCCGCCGGCTTTATCCGGTTCGAACATAATCTGAAAGATGTTCCAGTGATGTTCTATGCTGGCGTTGGTTATACCGAACGTTTCCCTGATTACTGGGAGTTGTTTTCCGGCAAAGCCGGAGAAGATGCTTTCACTAATATCAAGACCGAGAAAACAACCCAGTTGGATATCGGTGCACAATATAATGATCAATACCTGAAAGGCTGGGTATCGGCTTATGTGGGTAAAGTGAATGACTTTATCTTGTTCCGTTATGGCGAGAATAATCGTAATAACCAAGCCCATAATATCGATGCCACTATTATGGGGGGAGAAATGGGTCTTGCTTATCAGTTGAACGACCATTGGAAAACGGATGCAAGTTTAGCGTATTCCTGGGCACAAAATACGACAAATCACCGTCCTCTGCCACAAACTCCACCTTTGGAAGCGCGATTCGGTCTGACTTGGGAACATGGAGATTGGACCAGCAGCAGTTTGCTGCGTTTGGTTAACAGCCAGCACCGGGTTGCCATCAATGAAGGTAACGTTGTAGGCAAAGATTTTAATAGCAGTAAAGGTTTTGCTATTTTGTCTGCAAATGCGGCCTATAAGGTGACTAAAAATGTTCAGGTCAGTGCTGGTGTTGACAACATTTTTAATAAAACCTATAGCGAACACCTTAACTTAGCGGGAAATAGCGGTTTTGGTTATTCAGGTAATACGCAAGTCAATGATCCGGGACGGACTTATTGGGCAAGAGTTAATGTTAAATTCTAATATTTTCCCTTAATTAACCTTAGTTCGCCCTGACTGATGTCAGGGCGAATTTCTTCCGGGATGGCTTTAACGAAAGATATTTCTTTTTGTGAAAAAAACTATATCTTTCAATAAAGATACTTTTCAGTCTGCCAGAAAACATCAATTAGCAAATTCATTAGCCAGCAACCAATCGCGTAATAACGTCGCAAGCTGCTCTTGTTGAGTTTCTGTCAATGATTCAAGAATGTTTTTTTGATTCTCTAAATGGCTTTCCACCGCTTTATCTATCAATGCCTTTCCTTCCGGTGTCAGGAAAATCTTGCAACTACGCCGATCTTCTTCATTGGCGGTACGCTCAATCAGTCCTCTCTGCACCATATGCTCAATGCGGGTACTCATTGCGCCGGAAGTGAGCATAACGGATTGATACATTTCTGTTGGTGTCATCGGCATGTTATTACGACGGAGAGTCGCAAGGATATCAAACTCAATAGCACTAAGGCCGTGTTCTTTGAAAGCATGTTGCAAGCGTTGCTCAATGATTTTGTTTACGCGACATAGTCTTCCAATGACACCCATAGATGATGGATCAAGGTCTGGACGCTGCTGTTCCCACTGTATCAGTAATCGGTCAACGTGATCATATTTCATGCTTTTTTATCCTATTTATTTTTTCAACAAAAAGATACTTGATAAAAATCGTTTAGGCTATTATTTTAATTTAGCTTCACATAAAGATACTTTTATTGATGGTAAGTTTGTATTGGTAAGTAGAGAAAGAGTGATACACAGGATGAAAATATGAATAAATCGGAAGGAAATTCCTATGTTAGACATTAGAGTCGCTCGGAATATTTTGCTGACTGCATTGGCACCAATTGTTTGGGGAAGTACCTACATCATCACAACGGAAGTACTGCCACCCAATATGCCTTTGTTGGCTTCTACCGTCAGGGCGTTACCGGCCGGTATCTTATTGCTGTTGATTTGCCGTACCTTTCCTAAGGGAATCTGGTGGTTACGTATCGCAGTACTGGGATTACTCAATATCGGTGCTTTTTTCTATTTTCTCTTTGTTGCGGCTGAATATCTCCCCGGTGGAACGGCAGCACTAATCATGGCTTGCCAACCCGTTATTGTGATCCTATTAAGTGCTTATTTGTTAAAAACCTCCCTGACAATAAAACACATTATCTCTGCAATATTAGGCGTTATTGGGATCAGCTTATTAGTATTAAACTCGACCATCAGCCTAAATTGGCAAGGAGTGACTGCGGGCTTTGCAGGATGTGGTTGCATGGCGTTAGGTGTTGTATTGACTAAATATTGGAACCGCCCCACCAACTTATCGTTACTCAGTTTTACTGGCTGGCAATTAACGTTTGGAGGATTGATATTATTACCCATCGCTATTTTTATAGAAGGCCTGCCACAAAATCTCACTATAACAAACCTGCTCGGTTACAGTTACTTGTGCCTAATTGGTGCCGTTTTCTCTTATATCGTTTGGTTTCGAGGAATTGAAAAACTACCGGTCGTAACCATCTCTTTCTTGGGGTTTTTCAGTGCATTGTCCGCCTGTTTTTTGGGCTATTTGTTTCTAAAACAAACATTTTCCTTGCCACAAATGCTTGGAGCCTACACCATCATTATTTCTGTCTGGCTTTCGATTCCCCGGAGTCAAAAACAGACAGAAAAAACCGATACCCTTACTTAAGAAGTAAACAAAAAAATAACAGGAAAATAAATGAAACTGACTATAATTTCAGGCAGTCAACGCCCGGATTCCCGCAGCCAATGTGTGGCTCGTTATTTGCAGAAATTAAGTAGTGAACATGGCTTTACCGACATACAGAACCTCGATCTTTCCAATGTAGAATTACCATTACACGATGGTTTTACGACGGATATATCGGCTGAATCTCATCCATGGCAAGCGATTGCACGACATTTAAGAGATAGCGAGGCATTTATTTTTGTGACTCCAGAATGGCATGGAATGGCCACTCCGGCATTGAAAAACTTTTTATTGCATTGTTCTCTGGCAGAATTGGGTCATAAGCCAACATTATTGGCCAGTGTGTCAGGTGGAGTTAATGGCGTTTATCCCCTCTGCGAATTACGTATGACCGGTTTTAAAAATAACCATGTGTGTTTCCTGCCTGATCATTTGATTTTCCGTCAGGGTGAAAATTTGATTTCAAACGATCTGACTTGCAGCGATGCAGCCTTTGAAAGTCGTGCTAACTATACTCTGAAGCTACTTAAATCTTATACTAAGGCGCTTAAGCAAGTGCGTGAAGATATAGGCGAAGAAAGCAAAAATTATCAGTATGGTATGTAGATAAACGATATTCTTTCTTGATGAATAAACCTCGGCTCAGATGTTTGAGCCGAGAATAGAGGCATTAAGCAAACCATTTTCTGTTGATCCTAAACAAATCCACCAGCAATACCCCCTTCTATTTTTGCCGAATGAAACACTAATCACAATGATTACTGTACAAAAAAACAGTGTATCGTGTTTTTGGCATTTTTGTTTAATAACAAAACACAAATTAATTAAACATCACCCAATTAGATCAAAATGCCAGCATTTAAGATATGCTGGTTTTGCTCATGTTAAGAAATGCGCGACGAGTAAAGTTAGTACAAAGTATCTTTAAGCCTCTGTGGTAATTTCTCATCATAATCAGCGCCATCAAAGTCACCTTTTTTGCTGATTTCTTTGAGAATATTGCCAACGCTGGGTAAAGAGCTACGTTCAAGTTGGTTAGAAACATCCCATAAACCAGAGCGTAAAATTGCTCTGGCACACTGGAAAAAGACGGCATCTACAGTGATACGTAATACAGAACAAGGCAACGTATTACGATAGGAAAAACGTTCTAACATCTCCGGATCAATAACAATTTCCGCCCTGCCATTGACACGCAATGTTTCACCAATTCCCGGAATAAGGAACAATAATGCGACATGATTGTCGTGCAGAATATTACGTAAACTATCAATACGGTTATTGCCTTTTCTATCAGGTAATAGCAACGTTTTTTCATCTTCAATGTGAATAAATCCGGCTTGATCGCCACGGGGAGATACATCCATTCCCTCAGGACCAAACGTTGCTAATGTGACAAAAGGTGAGGCTTCAATAAAAGGACGATATACCGGGTGGATGTAGTTCACTTCTTTAAAAACAGAAGCAGCCCCAGGTTTTCCGTAAATTTGTTCCAGTGTGGCGGTATCAGTAACAGTTTTATTCATTAATTGTTACCCTTCTATTACCTTTCGTTTTTCAAATTACAAAATTAACGCGTAATTTGTTAATGGAATGTGTTTTTTATTTACCTCTTTAAACACATAAAATATTCTTGGCATCCTGTATTTTCATCTATTTCTTCGCTGACAACATAAAATCCTTGCGACAAATAGAAGTTATAACTAGCTTGGTTCTGTTGATAGACCGATAACGTAAGTTCATTCCTTCGTTTTTTAGCATCATTAATCAAGGACTTGCCAATTCCCTGCCCTTGCTTATCTGGCGATACAAAAACAGCCGCCAATTCATTACCGTGCAGAGCATAAAAAGCAATGACGTTAGAATCCTGTTCATAGACGTGTACTTCTGACGCCGGGATATAAATGCTTCTCATGTTTTTTACTTGAGATTGCCAAAATTCAGCCGCTACAAAATCGTGAGCTTTCATTGAAGCTTCTAACCAAATGGACAAAACTGCATCCATATCTGCTTCTGTAAATGATCTGATCACGTTTCAATATCTCCATAATGCACATCTATTTTCGATGTAGTTTTTTCAACAGGTAAAATGTAATAAAAGCGGCGGCAATATTGTAAAACATACTATGAACAAAGGCATTTTGGTATGTGATAAAAGTGAGAATATCCACATTATTAAAATTCCATTGAATTAATATACTGACCACAGCAACACCAAAAGCCGCCCCAATCTGTTGTAAAGTAGCAATTATTCCTGATGCCATACCGGCAAATTGCACGTTGACAAAAGCCAGAACAACATTAAGTAATGGCGTCATAACAAAACCTTGGCCATAACCAAGCAGCATCAAAATCGGCACAATCACAAATAATGATGTTGCCACTGAAAACGTTGTCGGGGATAACATTGCAATGGCAGTAATGAGGGCAATGAAAGAAATTGCATAGAGCAATGCACCGACAATTATGGCCCTGCTGCCAAAGCGCTTAACCCAATAAGGAGCATTGAGTGAAGATAAAACAAAGCCTATGCTGGCAGGTGCGAAAATAAGCCCTGCATCAAATGGATTGAAACCTAAACCATTTTGTAAAAATAATGCAAAAATGAGAAAAAATGAACTGGAAGTGGAATAAACGAATAAAACCAATAAACAACCTAAACTAAACTGTTTATTTTTCAATAAGTCAAAGTTGAAAAGAGGTGTTTTCCCTTGGGCAACATAATGTTTTTCATGACGTAAAAATTGTAGCAGAACCAAAAAAGCTAAAAAGAGTAATGCCCAGCTCCATATTGGCCAGTTCAACGTTGGCCCAATCAAAAGTGGCAACAGTAAGGCAAAAATCCCAATGCTGGAAAGTGCTACCCCAATTAAATCTAGCCCTGGTTTTTCCTGCGCAAGACTTTCGTTGATATAGCCTGAGAAGCCTAAAGCCAATAAGCCGATGGGAACATTAACCAAAAAAATAGAACGCCATTGTAAATCCCATAAATTGGCAGCGATCATCCAACCACCTAAAGTTTGCCCGGCAATAGCGGCAAAACCCAACGTCATTCCCAATAAACCAAACGCTCGACGGCTATTATCTCCTGCAAAGTTGACACGAATGCTGGAGTAAACTTGCGGGAATAACAACGCTGCTGATAAGCCTTGCAAGAACCGCGCAAAAATCAGAAAAATTGCTGTGGGTGCAAGGCCACAAAGTAATGACGTTAGAGTAAAAGCTAATGTGCCTAATTGAAACAATCGCCGCCGGCCGAATAGATCACCCAAGCGCCCTCCTGTAATCAATAACAACCCAAAACCAATTTCATAGGCCACAATAACCAGCGTAACCTGAAATAACGTTGCCTGTAATTGTGATTGAATATTGGCGATGGCAATATTGACAACGAAAAGATCAAAGATAGTCATAAATCCGGCTGATAACAGCACTGACAAGGTTAAGTAATCCCTTTTAGACATAATGTAAGTCCCCGCAATGTTTGAGATAAGCAGATTTTAATGCCCTTGTTATCCTGTTACAATTTAACAACTTATACTATTACTAATAGTAATGGATTGAAAATCATGACGAAATTAAAAAGAAGCCGCACCGAATTAGCTAATTTCTTACGCGCTAAAAGAGAAAGTATCAGCCCTGAATCCGTTGGATTACCTCATATAGGCCGTCGTCGTACCCCAGGATTGAGGCGTGAAGAAATAGCAGCTCTGGCTGGTGTCGGTGTCACTTGGTATACATGGTTGGAACAAGGCCGGGAAATCGGGGTATCAGCCTCTTTTTTGGATAATCTGGCTAAAATATTGAAATTGAACACGGCTGAGCGTAGGCATCTGTACTTACTCGCACACATGCGTGAACCTATAGAAACCGGACAAACGCTATGTGTGGTTTCTCCACTCGTCAAACGGCTTATGAATGATTTATCCCCTCACCTAACTTATGTGTTGAACTTGCATTGGGATGTTTTGGCTTTTAATCAACCAGCAGATGAGTGTTTTTGTTTCAGTCAGGTTGGAAGTGAACAGAGAAATTTTTTGTGGTTATTGTTTACCAATGAACATTATCGGGAATTGTTTTGTCATTGGGAACGAGATGCTTATCGTTTACTGGCCAGCTTTAGGCGTGATTATGCCCTTTCTGCTAAAGACAATTATATTCAGGAATTAGTCAACAAACTGCTTAAAACTTCACCTGATTTTTATGGGATGTGGCATAAGCATGAAATCTATGAACCTTGTAATGGTGTGCGGGAGCTGAACGTGAATGGACAGGCAACTACTTTCGGCTACACATCAATGATTACTGATGCCGAAAGACATTTGCGCCTGATTATTTATGCTGAAGATTGATTCGGCTCTGCCAGAATAAAATAAGTGTGAATATGAATATACAATCAATATTTGAATGAGGTATTAAATTATTTGTTAGTACGCATGGTAAATAATATTAAATTTTGGAATAACCTCTTTGTAAAAATAATATTTTATACAGAAAGTATAACACTCTATTATGTAGTGTGATTGTTTTAAAAAGAAGATTCCACCATCTCCTTTAATATCCATAAGTCATCTACTGATTTCAAACGGAATTATTAAGTGACTCAATAGAATAAAACGCTGATCCCATAGTCTCAAAAAACACCAGCAAATCACAATAAAATTACATTTTAGAAACAAATCAAGAAGATCTCACTATATAAAAAAATAACTTATCTTATTTCAATAAGATAAAAATACTCCTTGTTAGATGACTCTTATTTTTTGTTTCAAATTAGTTATAAATAAGTTAATGTTTTTATTGCAATTTGGCTTTAATTATTATGCTATAGCAACTCGCAGGTAAAGAGCATTATGTTCGTCATTACCCTATAGGCTATCGAAAAAATATAGGGCCGGACTGCTACTGCCTGCTTATTGTAATTTAATCATCGGTTTTATTAATAAGGACTTTTCAAGGAGCGATGTGCCAAACAGCGAATTGAAAGTTGCCACTTTTTGAAAAATGGATCATCTCTTATGAAAAAAAATAATCCGGCACGACCGATCTTTTTGTGGATGACGTTATTATTTGGGACATTACCTGTTAATGCTTCAATGGCTGCGACTGAATATCAGGAACAGGGTAAAAAGAACTCGCCGAGCAGTTGGTTATCTGAAGAGTTTAATCATCAATGGGGATTGGCTGCTATTGGTGCTCATTATGCTTATGCCCGTGGTTACACGGGTAAAGGCATTAATGTTGGTGTACTCGATGAAGCTGTTACCAATCATCCTGAGTTTGCAGGTAAGTTGAAGATTCTGAGCCCAGAAGACCCATGGAGCTATGACAAAGATATCTTTGGAAATATCGAATTCGGTGCCCATGGTAACCATGTTTCAGGGATCATTGCAGCAAACCGGGACGGTAAGGAAATGCACGGTGTGGCATTTGATGCGGGTTTAATTACAGGGAAATATTTGCAAAATGACTATAACCGTACAGAAGCCATGATTCAAAGCGATGTGCGTGTAATTAATAACAGTTGGGGTGTTCGCCCTCGCTATTATACTGATGCGAACGGTAGGCCCAAACGGAGACCAGATGGTACGATTGATTACTATAAAGTCACTTTGCAAGATGTCATTAATTATGTGACACCTATTAAAGATGATCTGGATCGGTTAAGTCGTTCTCCAATTCCAGAACTCGATGATTATACAACCAGAAGCGCGGGTCTATTACGTGCAGCACGTCATGGAAAATTGGTTGTTTTTGCGGCAGGAAATGCAAATAACTATAACGTCACCTGGTTTCATGCAGGTATGCCGTATTTCTTCCCTGACGCGTTGAAAAACTACCTCAGCGTTGCCAACCTGACCAGAGAAAATGAGATTAATGTCTCATCAACAAGTTGCGGATATACTGCCAGCTATTGTTTGTCTGCACCAGGGACAAAAATTTACAGCAGTACAGGCGATTTTATTTCTAAAGTTGATGGGGACATCGATGAAGAAGCTCTCAAAAATGATGAGTTGACGATCGATCCTACTTATGATGCTTATACTGGTACATCAATGGCATCACCCCATGTAGCAGGGGCCGCAGCCGTCTTAATGCAACGTTTTCCTTATATGACTGCCGGGCAAATTTCTGATGTCCTCAAAACCACCGCTACCGACTTGGGTGCCCCCGGTTTGGATGACATGTATGGCTGGGGAATGTTGAACCTGAAAGATGCCATTGATGGCCCTAAAATGTTCATTACTGAAAATGATATTCCTAAAAAATATTATATTCCGGGCTCTTATACTGAAACACAGTTTATTGCCAATATTCCGGGTCTCGGTGAATTAGTTGAAAAAGATACGACTGTAGAAAGAACATGTAACAGTATTGAATGTGTCTATGACAATTGGAGCAATGATATCTCCGGTCACGGTGGATTGACGAAAATTGGTAAAGGGACACTTGAACTTGCGGGTAGAAATAGTACTTACAAAGGACCGACTTTGGTAGAACAAGGCCATTTGCAAGTCAGTGGCTCTATAACTTCTGATGTAACCGTGCATGATGGCGCAACTCTTGGAGGAACGGGTACTGTCGGTTCTATTATAGCTAATACCGGAGCCAATATTGCGCCTGGCGAGTTAGGATCAAGTGGTACGCTGAGCGTTGATCGTAATATTACCTTCCAAAATGGCTCACGTTATCTGGTAAAAGTGGCACCAAATAACCAGAGTAATGGCGATCGCATTATCAGCAATGGTTTGGCAACGCTGAAAGGTGGTGAAGTACAAGTTACGCTGGAAAACAGCAGTAACTTATTATCAAAACAAGAAGTTCGTAGCCTTCTTGGTCAGCAATACAATATCTTGCAGGCAAACAGCGGTATCAACGGGGAATTTGCTTCCGTAGTACCAAACTACTTGTTTGTTGGTACTGAGCTGAGTTACCAGACTGATCAGAATTACCAAACTGCCCGTGTGATGTTGGATATAAAACGTAATTCCACCAAATTCGCCAGCTTTGGGATGACCGCGAACGAACGCGCCGTGGCTGATGCTGCTGATAAATTGGATCTTGGCCATCCGGTTTATGAGAGCATCTTAATGTTTGATACGGCAGATCAAGCTCGCCAGGCATTCCAACAGTTTTCTACCGGACAGATTCATGCTGATATCGCAGCGGCACAAATCAATAGTAGCCGCTATCTGCGCGATACTCTGAATATCCGTTTGCGTCAGGCTGATGGTGGAACTATCGGACAGGATATCAAGGCGGATAAAAACGGTGCGTGGGTGCAAATCATGGGCAACTGGCAACGTGCGAATGGTAACAGTGAAGTCAATGGATATCGTGTATCCAACTATGGTGTGTTACTGGGTGCAGATAGAGAACTGGGTAATGATTGGCGTCTCGGTGTAGCTACTGGGTATACCCGTTCTTCACTGAAAGGTGGCTACAGCACTTCAGCACGCAGTGACAATTTCCATCTGGCTCTATACGGTAGCAAGCAGATTGAGGCTTTAGCGTTGCGTGCCGGTGCTGCTTACAGTTGGCATCGCTTTGATACAGAACGTTCAGTTGCCTTTGGTCAACAATCCGATAATCTGAAAGCCAAGTATAACGCCCATACTGGTCAATTGTTTACTGAAGCGGCTTATGGAATGAATACATCCTGGATGAATCTGGAGCCATTCGTTAACCTGTCTTATGTCAACTTCCGTAACGGTAGCATTAATGAGCATGGCGGTGCCGCGGCACTGAATGGTAACAAACAATCGAAAAATGCGACCTTCTCTACATTAGGTTTACGTGCAGATCAAAAATGGCAGACTGAAAATGAGCTGACTGTGGGCGTATATGGCGAACTGGGTTGGCAACATCAGTTTGGTAAAGTAGATCGCGACACTAAACTAAGTTTTAGCAATAGTAACTCAACGTTTACTGTCAATAGTGTGTCAGCAGCACGTGATTCCGCTGTAATCAAAGCAGGTACGGAATTAGGTATTAATGAAAACACTAAGTTGTCACTGGGATATAGCGGCGTTCTGTCAGGCAATCATAAGGATAACGGCGTATTCCTGAATGCCAAATGGCGCTTCTGATCGGTAAAAATAGATGTCTTTTAAATAACAAAAACTCACTGCTGACAATGATTGGCAGTGAGTTTTACTTTTTAGGCCACTTGTATCTTCTTTAGCACAAATCACTTCGATGGTATCGGGTAATGATTAAATCTGATAATGGTTTTAAGTCATTAGAACACCTAAAGGAGGAAAAGTATGGCTTATCGTAAAACTCTATTAATCAGTTTGTTTTCTCTTTCAGCAATTTCAAATGCTTTGGCTTTGAATGGCTCCGTACCTTTTGAAGCGCCAAATGATAATGGTGCTCCATTAATGAAATCAACTGACCCCGGCGCTGAAAAATACAGAACCGTTGGTAAATTAAATGGCTACTCACACTGTACTGCAACTTTAATTGCCGGTGAAAATGCACCTGATAAAAATACTCCCGCATTGATACTGACCGCCGGTCATTGTGTAGACAGTAATGTAGGCACAAATGACGTGGCGGTTGATCAACCGGCCCCTGATTATTGGAAATATACTCCGGACTACTTCATTGATAAAAAGGACAACCTTTCTCCGGTTAAAGTCAACCGTATCTTGTATTCAACGATGAAGAACGAAGATATCGCGGTATTAGAGCTGAAAGCAACTTATGGTGAATTAGCCCAAAAAGGCTACTATCCGATGAAGTTGAAGAAAAATCTTGAGATGAAACAGCAACCTATTGTGTTAACTCATATTCCTGTCAATAACGTTGATTACAATTACGCTTATCTCAGAAAATCCGAGTGTAATATTACTGGAAAGTCTCCAGAATTGTATGAAGGTGGCTCGCCATGGTTTTGGTCTCCGGTTTTCTCGGTTAACTGCGCTGGTGTAGTCGGTGGAAGCTCCGGTTCCCCTGTTTTTGAGAAAGGTCAAACAAACGTAATTGGGGTGCTTAATACAACGACAGAATCTGGGATGACGGGTTGTGGGGGTAACAGACCTTGTATTATTGAGAACAATAAAGGTGTTCCACAGGAAGGTATTAGCTATTTCATTCCTGTAGATAACATTGCGAATGCACTCACAAAAGATAGCAAACTTGACCTGTCTAAACTCCAAAACGGCAGTGGTGATGTTCTGGAAAAAACGAATTTCTGGTCACCGTGGATATCTCAGAGTGTTGATCCTACTAGCGGAGAGAAAGCAAAATGGGATGTTGTTATCAAGGAAAAAGCCAACGTCAAGAATATTCGATATAAAACAGGCTTAATCAGTGAAGTGAATTGTGCAGATGAAGCCGGATATGGTGCTCCCATTCTTGCTAGCCAGAATCCGCTACAAAACTTGTTACTTCCGGAAAAAGATGGGATCTACAAGCTTTGTGTGATTAACCAGAATAACGATGGTCAATGGCAGAAAACTAAAGATGCGTCAATCATGTTGCGGGAAATTGATAATACCCCACCCTCAATTAAACCCACTTTGCATGTCAATGATTATGGGAATGGTGCCTGGACTGTAACGGCTGAACCCCGTCCATATGAGCTCGGAAGTATATTTGTCAAATATGGCCCTAAAGCGACAACTCATTGTGATGATAAAGCAGCTTACAGTTTCTTCTGGAGACCCGTAAATCTGGATAAATCTAAAGCTCCATGGCGCGTCTGTGCATATGGTGAAGATACAGCAAAAAATGCCGGCCCGATTAATGTACTTGATTTTGATTCTACTATTGCTGAGTAAATAGCTATCTAGAAAATTGGAAATGTGGGACAATAAAACACCATTGTCCCATTTTTTCTGATAGTATCATTTTTATCCTCTCCCGAATATCTTGTCGTTCTCTATACCACCACTACTTTATCAATCCTGAATATTCCCGCTGAAATCTCTTTCAGTCAAATGTCCATCAATCAACTACTTGAATCCTATTTCTATTAAAGGAGGCTTGAATATGCCATCGCGTACTATTCCACCTGCCATTTTGCCTATATTTTCATTTGCTGTATTTTTCATCGGTGTGACAGAATTTATGTTATCTCCTATGCTCAAGCCCTTGGCTGAAGCATTTAAAACGACAACAGATAAATCGGTTTGGCTGGTATCCGGGTATGTTTTTGCTTATGCACTTGCTGCACCGGTTTTTGGTTGGTTATCTGATCGAATAAACCGGCGCAAATTATTGTTAGCATCCCTGCTATTTCTTGCCCTTGATGGTTTGGCATTAACCGTGGCTCCCAATCTGGAAATTGCAATTGGATTGCGTATCTTTGGTGGCATTGCTTCAGCCGCTTTGATTCCAACTATCTTTGCGTTAATTGCGGAAATTTTTCCACTCCACAAACAAGCGTCAGCGATGGGGATCGTCATGCTCGGTATGACTGGTGGTATAGCAGGCGGTCCTATTTTTGCCGGTATTTTAACGGAATTATCTGGCTGGCGGACACCATTTCTGATAAGTGCAATTGGGTGTCTTTTACTCTGCATTTTAAGCAAAAAATATATTCCAGACCTGATTAATATTCGAAAAGCGGAGCCTCAGACAGTCGCATTTCAATGGGTACATCAAGGCAATTTAATACTCCCTCTCATTGCAAAAGGGCTTTGGAATGGAACGGCAGTATCCACTTTTATTCTGGCTGGAGAGGTTCTAAGACAGCATTATGGATTGGGAACAGGAGCAATTGGCCTATCCGTTTCTGCCTTTGGTATTGGACTTGGCTTGGGTAATCTGTTCGTAAGTATTGTAAAAAAGTTGTATGTCAGAGATGAATGGATTCTTTTACTGGCAACAGTATTACTGTTTCTCACTATTTCTGTATTTATGCTAATGCCGCTGTCCCTGTTTTTCAGCCTTGGTTGTTTGATGTTATGGGGGTGGGCGCTTGGCCTTGCAGCACCAATAAGCACTTCTATTTTAGCAAATCGGGCAGCACAGAACAGAGGTCAGATATTGGCAATTTCAGAAAGTATGAATAATCTGACAATTTTGTTTTTACTCCCTATTGCCACCAACTTACTGATACAGCATGGTGTTACGATAACTATGATAGCGCTGGGGAGCTGCTTTATAGTGGGAATCGGGCTGTCACTACGGGATTTTATAGTGACACTGTCACTTACTCATCACTATAAGAATGGCAAAACTTAGAAAATCGTGAATAAGTTGCACTAAACTCTTTTTTTAACCATTCAAGAAAGATAATTTGCGGTGTATTGGCAGAAAAAGTATCGGGTGATATCAGGTAATAAGCTGAACCATCTGGAATGAAGCCATAAGGAGCGCTTACCCGTTTGTCGCTCAACTCTTGTTCAATCATGTATATCGAGCTTATTCCAACACCATGGCCGGCCATCACCGCTTCCAATAGAATATAAAAGTGTTCAAACCAGTGTTCGTGACGTTTTGAGATAACGCACTGAGTTCCTGACATCCAATTATTCCACGCTTCAGGACGGGTATGTGTATGCAGTAAAGTCATTGGCTGATTTGCAATAACATCGTTTTCTGCATCAGGTAAACAAATCGGGGCTATCCATTCTTTTCCCAAAATTTCAGCAAAGTAACGCTTATCCCAAATAAAATCATTTCGACGAATAGCTAAGTTAACTGAGTTTCGTGAAAAATCGATATTACCTCCACCAGCGACTAAATGGATTTCAATATCAGGATAATTTTTCTTAAATTTCATCAGATTGGGAATAAGCCACTTCATCATAATAGTGGGTTCACAAGAAACAACCAATCGCGTTGTTTGCAATGTTTGTTGAAGCCCATTAATTGTTAGTGTTAAAAGCCCGAAAGCTTGTTGACAGGCTTGTTTGAGTTTTTCACCTGCTGGTGTTAAAAAAAGCCCCCTATTCCTACGCTCAAATAATGCAACCCCCAAAGCCGCTTCTAATTGCCGGATCTGACGACTTACCGCACCCTGTGTCACAAACAACTCTTCAGCCGCTTTGACTAAATTTTGGTAACGAGCTGCGGCTTCGAACGCCCGTAATGAGTTCAGTGGAGGAAGGTTTCTCATTGCATTCCTTTATCGTTGATTTTTTCTCAATCATTCTAGCGCAAATTAATCGTTATTTTTTAGTCAAAAAATCAAGAGAATAAGTTATCAAAATATGACAACCAATACTTAGGAGACAAAATGACAGAGTTAATTGCTGTAGCCATTATTACCATCCTTGCGGTTATCAGCCCAGGAGCTGACTTTGCGATGATCACCCGTAACAGCTACCTGTATGGTCGACAAGCAGGCATATTGGCGGCATTTGGAATTGCTGTAGGTATCTTAGTGCATGTTACTTATACCATACTTGGGATTGGTATTTTGATTGCTCACTCTCATAATATTTTATTTGCTATAAAGGTTGTAGGGGCTATTTACCTTATCTACATTGGTTATAAGACACTCACATCAAAAACGAAAATTGACATTAGTATTGATATTAACTCCACAAAAAATGCCTCAATTGCCTCGTTTAGAACGGGTTTTCTGACAAATATATTAAACCCTAAAACAACACTTTTTGTTGTCAGCACATTTACTCAGATTGTTTCCCCATCGACTGGTATTAGCTTGCAAATGGGCTATGGGATTTTTATTTCTCTAATGCACCTTTTCTGGTTTGTTGGTGTTGCTATCCTCTTTTCCCACCAAAAGCTTAGGACGGCAATGCTAGAAAAACAAACAATGCTCAACCGAATCATTGGCGTTATTTTAATCGGATTGGGTGTTTCTTTAGGTGCAATTCCTATTGTTAACTGATAAAACTTAGCGATGAATTAATAGCAGCGTTAAGGGATCTCTATTATGCCAATCAACTTTAATGCAAAAGAAAACAGACATACTTATGTTGGCCGTGATGCTCAACAGGAATGGTATGATTTAATCCAAAAGCTGGTGGAACCTCGCGATAAGGAAATTGCAGATGTTGGCTGATGTGGCAGAAAATACTCACGGCCTTTCGAATGTCATGATCAAACAAGGAGATGCTCTTTGCACTGGTTTGCCTGATAGCAGTCAGGATATTGTTTTTGAAAGAGCGCTTATCCACCATATAACCCAAGAAAACAGAACAATATGTTTCGCTGAAGCCTATCGTTTATTACGTTCTGGTGGAATGTACATTTTACAGGACAGAACACTTCAGGATATCCAACTACCGGATTCACCTGAACATATTCGGGACTATATTTTTGATGTTTACCCTCACCTATATCATTTTGAAACCCAACGTAGGCCGGACAATATTGAAGTCATTAATGGACTAAAAGCAGTAGGATTTAAACAAGTTAAGGTGGTACCTTTTTTAGAAAAACACAACACCTATAAAAATTTTTCACAATTGGCAGCAGATTTTCAACTACGCAAAGGTCGCTCTATTTCGCACGAATTGAGCGATGAAGAAATCACTCACCTTATCAAACAGATGGAAAAATCGTTGGGTAACAAGACTGATATTGTTGAGAAAGACTTTTGGACAGTTTGGGTTGGCATAAAATAAGAAATATCAAATGAATATACCATAGTCTATGGTGATAAAAACGACAAGTCACTGGATGATAAACCATCGTGTTCATGCTAATTTACCCGGTTATTTGATGTTGATTCTTACTCCAGTCCATATATGGTCAATAAATTCCGGTATTTCTTGACCACCACATCATAGCAGAGGATCAGGTAGAAAGTGCACGTAGCAAATCACTAACCAAATGAACTGGTTGTCCAATCATACTTGTATTGCAAAAAATGGTGATAACCAACCAGCGACCATTAATATTCGGTATATAAACCGCCCAAGTGTTAAATCCTGGGCCCTCTCCACCATGACCGTATAAACCAGCCGTTCCCCAGTCCGGATCAATCATGAGACCTAGCCCATAACCTGGATTGGGGTAGAATGTCCCCACACTATAACCAATCGATATAAATTCACACATTTCATTCAGTAGGGCACGATCAATAAAATCACCATTAAATAGCGCTACGAAAAGTTGAGAAATATCTTCAGTGGTGGAAATTAATACTTCCGTCTGACACCAGCCAGGATGATAAAAAGTTGTAATATCCTCTAAAATTTCCTCATTATTCAATTTTCGACTATAGCCAGGCGTTAATTCACCTTTATCAATATCACTGGCCACACGCGTATTATGCAAATTCAGTGGTTTAATAATATGTTCATAGATATTCTGGCTATAACTCTCATTTGTTATTGTCTCAATCAGTTGGGATAACAATATATAGCCAGTGTTACTGTATTTCCAACCTTCCCCTGGCAAAAAATCTGGATCTAGCTCACTGGCACGACGTAATGTCTCCGTAGATTTCCAAGGTTGCCCTGGTTGCTCTTTTACAGCTGAATCATACTCAGAAAAATCCGTATAGTTTGGAATTCCCGAAGTATGATTGAGTAATTGCCGGATTGTTATTCCAGCAGAAAATCCCAAATCATCCAAGTACATGGTCACTTTTTCATCCAAAGCTATGTTCCCTTGTTTGACCAACTGAAGAATGCGTATAGCTGTGAATACTTTAGTAATACTGTAGATGTAACATTTTCTTAGGGGAACCAGAGGATTATCCATATCCAATCGCGTATAGCCACTTGCTCCATGCCAGTAATTGCCCTGAGAGTCCATCAATGAAACATTGCAGCCCAAACAGGGGGAAACTTTTTGCCAGCGATCCAGCGCATGTTGTAATGCTTTTTTATGAAAATGATATTTCACAAATTACCTCACATTAATATTAATCAGAATAGCAGGCTTATGAGGAGTCCAAAATTCTGGTTCACCGCTCACAAAACCGGCTTGAATCTTCGGCCATCACTCAGGTCGGCAGCAAAAGGAAACTCACCGGACGAACCGACATTGAAACGGAGATCAGTAACTCAAGGCACTGGCATTGATTACCCAAATGTCCCCCATCGCCTGGCAGCATATTTTGCTGAACTGGCATTATACCTTCCAGAGCGAGGGGAAAATTATTGACCTTGATGCCCTCGTGGCGGGGTTGAATTTAGGGTAACGGAATTTTCTGGAATTCCGACTTACAACCCCTTTTACATTCAACCATTTTTAATATTCAAATCTTGATTAAACAACGTTTGGACGTTTATCTATTAGACAAGTAATGGTGCATCCAAACTTGATTTCAATCGTGCTTTCTTCTCTTCTTCATCAGCCAACTGATTCAGTTTCTTAACAAAGATAGCTTGAAGCTGATTCCAGAACTCTTCAAAGTGCTCTTCATCACGTAAGCAATAAGTCATTACCGCTGCACGCAATACAAAGATACGGCGAACATTATCCCATTCACTGCGGCTAAAACCACACCGTTCTGCGTAGTGTCTTGGTGTATCACCATACTCTTTATAATCTAGTATGGTTGATGATGTGAGGAAGTCGTTGGTATAAGCTCGTCCTGTAGAATAGGAACACAGTTCATAAAGCCGCTTGTTGAGTGCATTGTGACTTTCTAGATTTTCGTTCCCTATTTCTTTGAATGTAAAATTAATCATATGAAAATCTGGGGATGGCATAACATGTACTTCAAACTGATGCTTACCTACTTCTATGGGTGACATATTTGCCAATTTATCTATTAATCTTTGTGCTGTAACGATACCAGCAGCAATGACTTTCCCATATCCGTTGATATTCAAAGGTAATAAGCGATGAGCGGCCCAAAGCGCTGCTGCGGTTGCTCCCGCTTTTGAACCTTCCATAATAGACGAACCAAGAATACCTCTATTGTTGACAACAGGGGTTGTGTTGTCATTTTTTTCTTCAAAAACATAAGCTGCACGAGAAGAGATCAAATCAAGAATGCGTTTGTCTTTCATACAAATTGCACCCGCAGCGTATTGAATGAAACCAACTTTATGGGGATCAACTGTAATTGAATCCACTTCTTTCAACGCCTTGAAGCTCTTATAAACTTCTGGCTTCGGCCAACTGATGTTTTCCGGCATAATGCCTATCGAACGATGACAATTAGCAAGCTCGTCATATTCAATAAATTCGCCCTGTTCATTCAGCAACATGGCGCAAGCGTATCCCGCGTAAGCTGCATCAACATGAATATAGAAAGATTCACCATAACGCTCTTCACACTCTTGCCTTAAGGCAATAACTTCATCAATTCTATCAATTGCACCAACCTCTGTCGTGCCAACCACAGAAATCATCGCTAAAATTGACTCACCTTGTTCGATTAACTCCAAGGTAATTTTCCGCATTTGAGCAACGTCAGTTTGATAATTTTCATTAACAGGTAATGGGATAATATTTTCCTGACCAATACCAAAGATATCTGCCGCTTTCATCCAAGAGTAATGTTTAGATTGTGGAACTAACAGTTTGCCTAATATTTCTGGTTTAGCGCCTGTACCACGACATGTCATATCACGTACTTCTTCAAAAACTCCGCGCTCTTGTAGTGTACTGATTAAATTCAAAATTTCAGCCGTTGGCATATTTTTCAATTGCTTTGGCGATTTATGGCTGACCAGATCTTTTGTTTTGGGATGTTGAGATATTGCAAAAGGTAATGTTTTTAAATTCCTGGCTACCCACAGTCCTTCATAATTCGCGACTGTACCGCCGGAGGTAATATGCCCCCAGGATTGATGCGGGTTATAACCAAACATACGGCAAAGATCTAATCCCGATTCAAGTTCTAGTTCTGTTGTTGTCGGGGAAGCTTCATAACTACAGTTATTCGGGTTGTACATCATGGCCATGACGTAAGCAAGATTAGAAACCATTAATGTATCGCTACTAATATGGCCAAGATAACGGGGAGAAAAGAAAGGAATTGACGAGTTTTTCAGTTTTGATGACAGTTGATTTAAGATCCCTTCTGTCCGGTAAAGTGTTTCTCTATAATTGTGTTCATAGCGATCAACAGATGTAATTAACGCAGAATCTCCAGGATGAAAACCTGAACGCCAGTACATATGTTCGTTAACCGCATAGTCCATCATCTCTCTAAAAAAAACCGCATTCTCTGATTTTGGTCCTAAAAATAACGCATCTACATTTAAATTAGGATGAAGTGGTTTAGTCATAATTACGCAGCCTTTTAACTGATTCTTTGTGTTTTGTAGTAAGGTCGTTTTATAAACTTATTAATAATTTGTTTTTGTTTTCTATGGTTAATGACAAACCCATATGGCGGTTATAAAAAACACCTACAATAACTAATTAAAATAAATTGTTTGATTTTCAATCAATGCAAAAAAACTTTCTGCAACATATGCAAATCAATCTATTTTTATAGATATAAAACATAGTTCTTAGAATATTAATAATAAGTTAATATTAATCTTTAAATTTGTGCGCTACAACAAAGAAATGAGAAGAATACCTCATATTATTATGATGAAAATATCACGTATAGAAATTATAAATATGACACTGTTCACACATAACAGGATCGGTGACGTTGTCACTGACCCTGTTATGCAGAACGTAAGGCGAAGGATAATCAATGGAAGTAGTATGAATTATCTATCATAAGTTGCACATAACAAAAAATGTATATTGATTAACCAATTCGGCGATAAATATGAGCATCGAACCGACAATAATATAATAAGTCTTATTAATCAGCAGGTTATCTCTCCCCTTCCATAAGGCATAAATCCAGGTTGCCATTGCAATAATATATAAGCACCATGAGAGCATTTTTAGTCCAAAGGCACTTTTGATATTAAGTTCAGTTTGGTGTGGGAAGATCATATTATCATTAACCATCGTGACTTCTGCTAACCATTCCATATAGGCCGGATGCTCAATCAATCGTACAGTAACACTGATAAAAACAACAAAGAGAGCTGCCATCACTAGCTTAGTAGGTAATTTTCCTCGAATAAATTTCCTTAACGGACAGGCGATAAGTGATAAAGCCAATGCAGGGCCTAAAGTAAATACGGCACCATAGAACAGAAAATAGGTATTGATGTTCGTCCATGTAACCATGTCACTATTGACGTAAATAATCGCCATATAGTGAATATCAATGACTCCAATGATGCCAATTGCCAACATGATATAAACATAAACCCGCTTTCTAAACGCAACAAAAAGTGTATGTAGTACAAGCAAACCAAAATAGACAGCAGCAAAGATCGTTTCTATGTCCATCCAATCCTGCTTAACATTGTGTAACGATTGGTAAACATTAGGTGGATATTCCCAAATGTTTAAAGAGGAGATAAACCCGATACCTGCCAGTACACTACTTATTAAATATATTTTTAATAATGTTTTTTGCACAAGAATAGTTACTGAATGTTGCCATGTGTTTAGTTCGTGCTTAAACCAGTAAACATAAAGTACACTCATCAGTGCAAGCCCCACAGAACTTTGCACTATCATTGTAAATGCAATTAACAACCACTCACTCATGTCAATCCTATTCCATTTATCTGTAACCAAACAACATCATCAACGCGTATTATATCCATACATTATTAATTAAATTTCAGTTTAATTGAGATATTATATTGAATGGTTAAAGTTTTACGCAAGTTCGACGTTAATCCAAAAAAATTTCATCTTTTTTCACTAGTGATGATATATGCCGTGATTAATGCGAGTATCTGGCTCTTACCAGAGCTACCTAAATATGTTAAATTTACACATATCAATCACTTCTAATGAGCACTCCCTATGATCCCGGAAAAACGTATTATTCGTCGGATTCAATCTGGTGGTTGCGCAATCCACTGTCAGGATTGTAGCATTAGCCAGCTCTGTATTCCTTTTACCTTAAATGAACATGAGCTTGATCAGCTTGATAATATCATCGAGCGTAAGAAACCCATCCAGAAAGGGCAAACCTTGTTCAAAGCTGGTGATTCATTGAAAGCACTCTATGCCATCCGTTCAGGAACCATCAAAAGTTATACAATTACTGAAGAAGGCGACGAACAAATTACGGGTTTCCATCTTGCTGGTGATCTAGTTGGTTTTGATGCAATCATTAACACTGAACACCCAAGCTTTGCTCAAGCGCTTGAAACATCAATGGTATGTGAAATCCCATTTGAAACGCTGGATGACCTTTCAGGAAAAATGCCTAATCTCCGCCAGCAGATGATGCGTTTGATGAGTGGAGAAATCAAAGGTGATCAAGAGATGATCCTGTTGCTGTCCAAAAAGAACGCTGAAGAAAGACTGGCTGCATTTGTCTATAATTTGTCACGTCGCTTTGCGCAACGTGGTTTCTCACCTCGTGAATTCCGCCTGACAATGACTCGTGGCGACATCGGTAATTACTTAGGCTTGACCGTTGAAACCATTAGTCGCCTGCTTGGTCGTTTCCAGAAGAATGGTATCCTGGCTGTCAAAGGTAAGTATATCGCTGTCGAAGATATGGATAAATTGACCGAACTGGCTGGTAAAGCTCCCGCCAAAGTTTCCTGACGTTATCTAAAATTTAAGCCAGATCACTATATTTTGCTGATCTGGCATTCTTTTACCCTGTTATAGTTGTCCATATTGGTTTATCTTCTGTATTAAAGAGGCATCCAGACTCTACGAGGAATTCAGTATGGCAAACTACCAAAACCTCTTGGTCGCAATTGATCCCAATCAGGATGATCAACCTGCATTAAGGCGGGCCGTTTATATCGTGCAACGCAATGGCGGCCGCATTAAAGCATTTTTACCTATTTATGACCTTTCATATGAAATGACTACCCTGCTTTCTCCTGAAGAAAGAAACGCAATGCGGAAAGGTGTGATTGGTCAACGAGTCGCTTGGATAAAGCAGCAAGCCCATTATTATCTTGAATCAGGAATTGATATTGAGATTAAAGTGGTTTGGCATAATCGTTCTTATGAAGCCATTATTCAAGAAGTTATCACTGGCAATCATGATTTATTATTGAAAATGGCCCACCAACATTCCCGGTTGGAGTCAATGATTTTTACTCCACTGGACTGGCATCTGCTACGCAAAAGTCCTTGCCCTGTCTGGATGGTAAAAGATCAAGTATGGCCAGAAAATGGTTCTGCTGTGGTTGCAGTCAATTTATCCAATGAAGAGCCTTATCATAATAAATTGAATCTAAAATTAGTGCGTGAAACACAAGATCTCGCCAATCGCATTGTAAAAGATCCCTTGATTCATCTCGTTAATGCTTATCCAACCGCCCCTTTAAATATTGCAACTGAATTGCCTGATTTTGACCCTAATGTGTACAATCAGGCATTACGTGGTCAACATTTGATTGCAATGAAAGAGTTGCGACAGAAATTCCATATCAGTGAACAACAAACCCACGTTCATGAAGGTGTACCGGAAAAAGTGATTCCTGAAATATGTGATGAATTAAATGCAGGTGTGGTTGTTTTAGGCATCCTTGGCCGAACTGGGTTATCAGCCGCATTTCTTGGTAATACCGCCGAACATGTTATCGATCGGCTTAAATGTGATTTGTTAGCTATAAAACCTGATGGGTTTGTTTGCCCTATCAAGGTAGATGAAGAATAACGAGATTGATAAATGATAGAAGCTCGTTGATAATTAATAAATGAATTGCCCGAAATAAAGTTCGGGCAATTTCACATTTTAATTCATTTAATGCTTTTAATTTCTTTTGTTTCTTTTTTACGAAAAACCAGAGCTAAACCAATTATTATAGAGATCATTCCAAGAATACTTAAAGCAGATAACGTATTACCTAAAAATAAATAATCCATTATTGCTGTTACCCCTGGAACAAGATAAAACAAGCTAGTGACATTGACTAAATTACCCGCTCTGATAAGACGATAAAGTAATAATTGAGCAACGACAGAAATGACTAAACCAAGCCACAATGCAGGCACAATAAAACCTATAACGGGTTCAATATGAAAAGGCTTAAAAGGAATAAATAACAGGCAAAGTAATAAACTTACGCCATATTGCAATGGCAATACTTCAGAGGGGGCTTGATGAATTTGTTTCTGAAAAATAGCACCGATGCTCATACAGAACAGGGCCGCTAAGGCAAAAAAAGTGCCTGAAAAGGAAAATTCAGTCAATACCAAGCCTTGAAATACCACCAGCATTAATCCCATGAAAGATAGGATTAATCCCATTAAACGGTAAGCAGTGAAATGCCTTTCCATCACCCAAAGTGTAATAATTGGCTGAATTCCCATCACTGTAGCTAAAATACCGGGGGTTATTCCATGTTCCAATGCCAGAAAATAAAAAACAGAATATCCGCCAATGATCAATAACCCCACAGAGGCAACTTTTTTTCTACTCCCTGAAGCTGGAAGATAACGTTTTTTGAACATGCAGAGTACTAATAAAAACAAGAAAGCAATTGCAAAACGTACCGTCAAAATGGCAAAAGAAGAACTATGATCCAGTCCCCAACGGGAAAAAATGGCACCACTACTCCATAATAAAACAAAGAGAGAAGTTGAACCGTAGGTACTCCAAAGTGTTTTTGAGGTCATACAAGTACACCCATCATAATATTTATTAAAAACCAGAAATTAACACTGAATGAAACAGTCGGCTGATCAACCCCTGATACAGGAATTTTTTGAATCCATAAAAAGTGTGTCTCTGTTTGGTAGTTACTCTTCCTGTCAGAAATTTAAATTTCTAGCAGCATTCTTCAAGCGTTCATCCCCACGTCGATCATATTTCTGGGTTGTGGTAATACTTGAATGCCCCATCGCATCTTTGACGGTTACGATATCTTCACCATTATCCAACATGGCTGATGCAAAAGTTCTGCGCAGATCATGTGGGGCAAACTTTTCCAATCCACTCTCTATTCTGCGTATCTCAAGGATGTGATAAATAGCTTGATCTGATAAACGGTTATCAGTTACGTCATCATGGCGACGAATTCGGGTAAAAAGCGGACCGGCATGATCTCCGCGAACTTCATCTATCCAACGATTTAAACGTTCCCATGTTCCTTCCGGCATATAAGATAAGCGTTCTTTATTCCCTTTTCCCATTACCCTTAATGCTTGTTCGCGACGAATAATGTGTTTCATATCTAACGAAACAATTTCTGAGCGTCTCAGCCCACAACCTAAAAGCACTCCAATAATCGCCGCGTCACGTAATCCTTTTGTGCTAACATCATTTTCGCAGGTAAAAAACAGATCCTTTATTTCATAACGCTCAAGCGCCCTGCCTTTTGGCAACCGATTCCCCCTGACAGACCGCACTTGTCTTATATGTTGAAAATTATCAGTGTCGAGTTGTTTCATTGTCCAGGCTTCCAATGCAACCCCTTTCAAAGCAGAAAGATAAGTATTAATTGTTGCCGGCGCTTTACCCGAATCTGCAAGCATTTCCATAATTGCCTGGACATGGTGACGACGGAGTGCATGCCAAGTACAGTCCCGCACATTTTGGTATCCCAACATTTTTGCCACGATATCCAAAAATGATTTCATCGTTTGGCGACTGCGTTTTGAGCCAAGACTGACAAGATATGCAATTGCGGGGTTTTCATATATCTGCTTTCCCGATGCTGATAATGACATCAGCTTACCCTGATTTTGTTGAGAGTCGGTTAGCACGATAAGTGATTTTTTATCACTACTATTTTTATGGTTATTTTGATTATTCAAAGCTACCTCCCGACTTCAATGTCTATAGTTCGCCAAAACATAATCCATTGATAGAGTTCGAACGGAACAAGCATTTCCATTTTCCTATCCTTGATAGTTTATTTTTAACGCAATTTAAGTGCATCTTAGCGGTTATGCTACGTAAAAATCACGGCTAATTACTCACACCATCTTATTCAATAAATCTTACTTTTTCAAATGTATCTTTTAATAAGTAGAATAGATATAGATTCCTGATGTTTATATAACCATTTGTATAATAACAATAAAATTTGTCAGTAAGAGATCAAACAAAAATACTCAACAACCACTTAATCACTAGTCTGTGAACGGTGCTCTGTGCTCACTACACCTTTTAAGGTCCTAATTTCAAATGATTCACATGTCTGGCGAACTAACTCCCGCTCCCGTATTCAACCCGTTGATGGTGATATATAATTCCCCTTTTTTCGGAGAAATTAAATGGCGACGGTTGAAGTAAAATGTCGACGGTTGAAGTAAAATGTCGATTTTGTCAACAAACAGAATTCGTCAACAATCTTCTTATTTTTCTCTGCGTGATGGAGAAATCTGAAATTACGGCGTACCCCCAAAGCCTAATCGAGAGCATAAAAAAACTGGCAATGTGTCAGGAAGACATCTATGACCTTTGACACTTTATGTCAATTAAATGTCATTTAATGACAGCCGGAACCTCATCCAAACTCTATATACTAACTTTAATGCAATATCTAAAATATGGAATGTCTCTTTTCAGGAAGATTTAATCCTTACACTTATTTTAATTAACTCATCTCAGGGAATGGTGGCAGGTATAACTTTCTCCTCATCATATTTGCATGAAACATGCATTGGATTAGGTTGCAAGAGACAAACCTGTTAATTCATTTTTTAATTAATGGATTAGGATATATGTTTTCTAAAGAGTATTCTGGATTTTCGTCGGCCAAAGAAAAAACACACACTCAAAAATTTAACCCCTCAACATTTGATGGGTATGCAGGACTCTATGAAAAGATGAGCTCCTGGCCCTACCGTAAAGAATTAGAGCTGCCAACACTAGAAAATTTATTGGGAGACTTATCCGGTCTGAATGTGCTGGATTTCGGATGTGGCCCGGGTGCCATTACACGCTGGCTGAAAGTTCGAAAAGCCAAATGTATTGTTGGTCAGGATATTTCCGAAGGCATGCTCAATTATGCACTTCGCCGCGAAGAAAAAGAAAAGGATGATATTAGATATATTTCAAAGATTAGTGAAGATTATAACGAATATTTCGATGTCGTTCTTGCTGTTTATGTGATGCCCTATGCAGCTAACCACGAAGAATTACTAAACATGAGCCAAACCATGGCCAGGGTATTAAAGCCAGGTGGCCAATTAATCACACTCCCTATCCATCCACAGTTTAACGCAGATCCGGAATTTTATCGTCCCTTTGGTTTTCGCCTGATTGAAGAGCAACCTCGTGCGGATGGAAGCCCTGTTCGACTTCATATCTGTCAGACACCGTACGATATCAATATCCAAGCCTACTATTGGTCGCATTCAACATTAGAAAATACACTGCAACAGTCCGGTTTCCATGCGATAAACTGGAAGCCATTGAATATACCCGCTAGTCCGGACTTACTGAACCTTTCTCCCTATGTTAAATGCCCGCATGCAGCCATCATTGAAGGTATCAAGGGGGAGGCATGCTAAGTTATTTGGGGCAATATTCTGTCTCCAGCATTGAACATATTGACAGACATGAGTGGGATGCGCTGGTCACCGACAATGATTTTTTCTACAGTTACGGCTGGTTAGCCGGGTTAAATTACGCTTTGGTCAGACGGATGTTTTTGCCCTGAACGGAAATACCGGGGTGTTGGGCGGTTACGCTTTATGGAAAGGTGAAAATCGTCCAAGGCTGTTGTACCTAATGATATTTTTTTACTTTTTTTACGTGATGCTCAACTTTAACAGCCTATAACATGGGCTTGTTGAAGCCAGTCGCGTTGCCTTTTACCTTGTTTAAAATTGGCAAAAATACCCAACGTGTGAGAAAGCAGCTT
>NZ_JBBMXH010000016.1:0-61706 GCF_037996725.1 Xenorhabdus entomophaga | reverse complement strand
AGATAAGCATAACTCAGTCCTCTTTTTTGCCTTTTTGTTTCTGGAAAATCAAAACTCGCAAAATTTGGACTGAGTTTCTTTGACACTCCTACCATTTTGAAAAGTTATATATAACGCTGAGCTTAATCTTTACCCTATGACGATCGGCTTATACATGGATGGCCTTGCTGCAGGTTATCGAAACCAACCACTGAACAAGCGTGCCCTGAGTTCTGTTCGTAATAGAGGTGCAATAAAAAAATACTGGAGATCAATGAAAGCTCAGCACCTGGAGTTTGAAAAGCGACAGGATAATTTCATTAGTTTATTTAAAGCCTTTGCCAGTGCTTCTGGCGTTACTGGACAAGCTGGCAGCTTAGATCACTATTTCCGATATTTTTTCTCTGTCCATGAGTATGAAAAAAAAGATATTTTTGAAGAGAATGATATTCAGGAAATCCACGCATTTGTCGATCTTATTTATGATGTTTTCAATGGATTGCAAATGTCCATCACATCCGAAAAAATGTTGGAAGAGTTAATTTCACTCGCCGCTGAAAATTCGGATATATCTAACTTGTCCCCCGATGCAGTAACAACCTTATCTGATGGCTTATCTGATCCCAATAAACAGGGCCATTCGAAAAATAACGCCATTACAAGCGCAGCAAATAAAGTATCTCCTCAATACAGCACCAACGCTTGGGAAATTGCCGCAACCGGTATGGTAAAAATACTGACCCATGGTGAAAGCGGAGAGATTGCCTCCAAACTTTGGACTGATACCAAAAAACTTTATGATAATACAAAAGACTATATTAATGATCCCGAAAAATCCGTTCAAAAATCTAAAAATCGGCTGAACGAGAAATCTATAAAAATTCATATAACCATCCAATATGTATCAGAAAAGTTTTTTCAGATGTTTGGCAGAATACTCGGCAAAGCGTTAGCAATAATGGAAACAGGTGCCCTAAAAATAAAAGGCCCTCTGACTCATTTAAGTGATGCAGCCATTCGTTTAATTGCTAACAAGATTATACCCGCTCTATTAGAACCTTTTGGTACAGTTATTGATTACCGATCAGGGCTTCATATTACTGCTGACGATTTCGAATACATCAAAACACGATTAGGAAAAATAGCCAATAAAAAACATTACTCAGGTAATAAAAAGGCAAGAATGCCCAAACACCATGAAGTATTCAGAAAACTACACCACTCTCAATCCCTTTTCTATAAAAAGTTGCAGGAGGCTGCTGTCCCCAGCAATGCTGAACAGCAACTTGAAAATGCCGTCAGGAAAGCAGGAGATTCGGCTATAAAAACAGGGATAAAAGTGGGTCATGTAGTATCTGACCAAGTAAAAACGGCGTCAACTCAAGCCAGCATTGGCATCAAGCTTGCCAAGATAACCATCAAAGAAGGTTTTAATACTTCTTTCGATTTCTTTAAAGTCGGTACACACAAGACGGCAATTTTACTGCACAAAACAGCGCCGGGTTTTAGCTTATTTCTTAACGTCAAAACGGCAACTTCTGTCGTTATACAGTCCCAATTTAGCCAAAATAACCCGTTGGATCAGGATGAACTCAGTAAGTCTTATGATATTGTTAAACTTACAACAGCTCTTATTTCAGCAACTGCTGATTTAACACTAATCACATCCAAAGTCACTAAACATGCTCCCAAGTTTATGCCGAATGCTTCTCCAACATTGCTAAATAAATCCATAGAAGCTTCAAAGTATCTGGAAAATAAACTACAACAGACATGGGTAAAATCAGGTCTTGGGTTAGTGAATATTTTCGGTGCTTATGTTTCCTTTATTGATGGTCGAAAAGCAGCATCTATCAGCAATAAAGGCGCAGCATACAGTAACTATGCGATAGGATTAGGCAGTGCGGCATTAGGTACTGTTAGTGTCGTAAGTGCGAGCCCAGCAGTAGGTGCAGCCGTGAGTGCAACTGTAACCGCAGCAACAGGTTTCGAAGCAGCGGCCATAACAGCAGTAGTGGGAGTCGAGGCAGCAGCACTGGGTGCTGCGTTGATAACAGGACTGACTGTCGTTGGCTGGCTACTGGTAATTGGCGGCACTATAGGCCTGATATTTAATAACCGTTCTGATATGGAAAATATTGTCCGCAACAGCTTTTGGGGAAAAGGAGATATGTATCCTTTTTGGGGTAAAAATAGGCGTCCTTCCTTTGACAAACAATTAAAAATAGCCAGAGAAATGTCAAATGAAACTAAAAATGCCTTGAATATTGAAAGCCAGGAATTCATCAACCTGCTCTTTATGCCTAGCTTAACCATGAAACCAAAACAGGAATACAAAAGATTCAGTACTGATTATATCTTTACGTTACCTGCTTTTCAGACAGGAAGCTCTGATCTCCAGTATGCTTTTTATAAACCACTGCCTAAAGAACCTGACAATAACTGGGTCACAGGCAGAGGGGCACCTACAGATTCTATCCAACGACACATGGAATCATTAAGGAAAGCAAAAGAACGTTATAAGGAGTTGAAGTCTCGCGCTGAAGAGATTGATGGAAAACTCCATATCTATGATGAAGAATTTACGGAGAAATTTCGTGAAGCATTGAAAACAGCTCAAGCTGAATACCAAAATGGTAATCTGATACTAACCATCAACATTGAAGACAAAGCCCCCTATCCCTATAAGGAAACAGCAGAAATATTTTGGCACTACATTCCATATGAAGATGCTATTGTTCCATTGCGTTACCTGACAAACAAAGATATGAATGAAAAACCGATTATAGGATTTAAAGGTGAGGAATTCCGATAAATGAACCATCCACAAAAAATAACAACAACCCTTCATGATGTCACCCCAACCCGACTCATAGACCAGCAGGAATCCCTGCTGGCTATGCCACTGGTGAAAAAAAGCTACGAAGCATTACAGAGTTATCTTCCCCTGCATAGTATTGACGATAATCAATGTACCCTACGCAATACCCAGCGATTTACACGAACAATCGTACTTTTTCCTCTTTTAATTTTGATGTTGCTGTTTTTTCACAACAACATCTCTGACTTTATTGACCAGAGAAAACATGATGAAGCTTTTATTCTGAAATGGATAGAACTTGTTCGAAAGGAATACGGAGAAGAGTTTTACTTACGTAAAGATCTTCCTGATAACATGGAGGATGTTCTTTTTATTGGTAATGATAAGACTATTTCTTTTTGGAAGTACCTCTATTATCGCTATAACTATTTCCATGCCAGTACTAAACTTTTAATTACCGATTTTCTACAGTTCAGCTTTTTACTGGCTTTTTCTCTCTATTTGATACAAAGGTGTTTTTTCTGGAAGCTGCAAGCCCCCCTCTTTATTGACCGGGATCACCAACTGTTTTTTAGCTGGCACAAAGGCAAGGTTTATGCCGCTCGTTATTCACAGGTAGGCATTTCTAATCAAACTGATCCAATGAAAATCGTCCATTTGATGGGACTGGCACTGTATACGCTGGATAATAACAATACGCTAGCGCGCCGTGCTTTCCAAATGTGTCTCTCTTATGGCTCCTTATGGGGATTCAACACCAAGCTACGGCAAGATGAAGCCCATGCCTTTATCGTCAAATATCTGGTGCTAGGGAAAGATTCTGTTGCCGCTACAAATTATAAACGCTTCCCTGCCCTGTTTTTATTTAAAGATAAGAAACCTGCGGATTTTGAGGAGCAACTTGAACGTATTCTGACGGAATTGGATCAACGGGATAGTGAAAAAATAAATAACAAGGACGGACAGAGAAACAAATGAGTTTGTCAAAAAAATTATGTTACTCGATACACGATGTTACCCCAACACCAGTGGCATAACCAGCAGGAATCCCTGCTGGTTATGCCACTGGTGAAAAAAAGCTACGAAGCATTACAGAGTTATCTTCCCCTGCATAGTATTGACGATAATCAATGTGCGCTTCGCAATACCCAACGATTTGCACGAACAATCGTATTTTTCCCTCTTCTGATTTGTATGATAATGTTTTTTCACCACCATATATCTAATTTTATTGAGGAGAGAAAAAACGATGAAGCCAATATTCTAAAATGGGTCCAAATTGTTCGAGAAGAATACGGAGAAGATTTTTATCTGCGTAAAGATATCCCTGATAATATAGAAAATGCCCGTTTTATTGGTAATGATAAAATCATCCCTCTCTGGAAATATCTCTATTATCGCTATAACTATTACTATGCCAGCACCAAATTTTTAATTACCGACTTTCTACTTCTCAGTTTCTTATTGGCTTCTTCTATCTATCTTATACATCGGTGCTTTTTCTGGAAGCTGCAAGCTCCCTTCTTTATTGACCGGGATCGCCAACTGTTTTTTAGTTGGCACAAAGGCAAGGTTTATGCCGCTCGTTATTCACAAGCGGGCATTTCTAATCAAACTGATCCAATGAAAATCGTCCATTTGATGGGACTGGCACTGTATACACTGGATGATAACAATACGCTAGCGCGCCGTGCTTTCCAAATGTGTCTTTCTTATGGCTCCTTATGGGGATTCAACACCAAGCTACGGCAAGATGAAGCCCATGCCTTTATCGTCAAATATCTGGTGCTAGGGAAAGATGCTGTTGCTGCCACGGATTACAAACGCTTCCCTGCCCTGTTTTTATTTAAAGATAAAAAACCGACGGATTTTGAGGAGCAACTCGAACGTATTCTGACGGAATTGGATCAACGGGATAGTGAAAAAATAAATAACACGAACGGACAGAGAAACAAATGAGTTTGTCAAAAAAATTACGGGAGTTAAAGGCGTTTTCTACTCTCAAAAGGATTAATGATAAACAGTGTATTCTGCGCAGCCATCGAACAGGTTTACAACTTTCGTTATTACTGTTCGACCTCGTATTATGGCTCATGGTTTTCAGTTGGAATGCCGATAATTACACCAAAAGTTATCTCCGAAAACCGAGCCTGAATCGACGTACTGTTAGCGGTTTTTAACCTTCAATGCACCTTATACAAGGCGCTGAGGTTCAGATTGGTTTTGCTCAGTGAGGGATAATTTCACCGGCACAGATTTTGAGGTCGGCGTACCTGTACCATCTCCCAAGCTCTCCATTGGAACCAATGGATTGGTCTCCGGATAATAGGCAGCCAGGTTTCCGCGTGGAATGGTGTAAGGAACCAACTTAAAGCCAGAAACTTTGCGCTTGATACCATCATTCCATATCGTCTCAATATCAACCAAATCATCGGCCTGATACCCTGATTGAGCAATATCTTCCGGATTCATAAACAGGACTTCCCGCTGACCATAAACGCCACGATAGCGGTCATCCAGACCATAAATAGTCGTATTGTATTGGTCATGAGAACGCAGGGTCTGCAAGGTGAAAGGCACGTCAGCACCCTCAATTTGCGGGAACAATATTTTTGGTAACGGCGCATGGCTGAATTCCGCTTTTTTGCTCGGTGTGGCAAAACGTAATTCGGCAGCAGCATTACCAAGATAGAAACCACCCGAATGTTCACATTTTTTATTAAAATCATCAAACCCTGGAATGGTCGCGGCAATATGATCACGGATTTTATTGTAATCTCCAGCCAATTCCAGCCAGTTAACTGTCGCTGTATTACCTACTGTAGCATCAGCAATGCCGGCAACAATCGCTGTCTCAGAACGTTGGGTATCAAATAATGGTTTATTGACGCCTTCCGAGGCATGAACCATGCTGAAAGAGTCTTCTACCGTCACAAATTGCGAACCTGTCACCTGAATATCTCGTTCAGTACGACCCAATGTCGGCAGGATAAGAGCGCCTTGTTTACCGGTAACAAGATGACTCCGGTTTAATTTTGTACTGATGTGTACAGTCAGGTCACAGTGTTTAAGGGCTTCTTCTGTACGTGGGCTATCTGGCGCTGCCGCTGCGAGGTTCCCACCCAGAGCAATCAGAACCTTGACTTCATCACGCAGCATAGCGCCCAGTGCTTCCACCACATTATGACCGTGGGCACGAGGCGGTTCGAAGCCAAAATAGGCTGCCATACTATCCAAGAGTAGTTTGGAAGGTTGCTCATTAATCCCCATTGTCCGGTTACCTTGTACGTTGCTGTGACCACGTACCGGACACAACCCAGCACCGGGTTTACCCAACTGCCCAAACAGTAACTGAAGGTTGACGATTTCACGCACGGTAACTAAAGAATGTTTATGTTGAGTTATCCCCATTGCCCAAGTGCAGATAACGCGTTCGGCATTCTGGTAAATGGTTGCCGCTTCGCGTAATTGTGCTTCCGTCAATCCTGATTGGTTTTCAATAAATGACCATTCAGTCGCAGCAACTTCTTGTAAGTAAGCATCCACACCTTCGGTGTAAGTTGAGATAAATTCCAGATCGAAGATACCTGATTTACCTTCCGTCAGCAGGGCATTATGCGTTTCCAAAAGCGCCTTAACCATCCCACGCACCGCAGACATATCACCACCAAGTTTAAGCTGGTAATAACGGTGACTGATTTCTCCCGCCATTGGCGTGATTACTTCAAGCGGTTTTTGTGGATCAGCGAAACGTTCCAATCCGCGCTCACGCAAAGTGTTAAACGTGACAATACGAGCACCACGTTCAGCGGAATGCCGTAAACTATGCAGCATTCGTGGGTGATTTGTACCGGGATTTTGACCAAATATAAAGATGGCATCAGCGTGATCAAAATCTTGCAGCCGAATAGTCCCTTTCCCAATCCCCAGACTTTTCAACATGCCGTAGCCACTGGCTTCATGGCACATATTGGAGCAATCAGGGAAGTTATTCGTTCCCAACACACGGCCAAACAATTGATAAAGCCATGAGGCCTCATTACTGGCGCGTCCGGAGGTATATAATTCAAGCTGATTAGGATTATCCATTGCCTTAATATGGCTGGCGATCAGAGCGAAAGCATTCTCCCAGCTAATCGGCTCATAGTGATCTGTCTGCGGGTTATAGCTCATCGGCTCCACAACCCGTCCTTGATATTCAAGGAAGTAATCACTTTGCTGGTAGAGTTTGCTGACGCTGTGAGCCGCAAAAAACGCCCGATCAATATGCCGGCGAGTTGCTTCCCAAGTGACTGCTTTCGCGCCATTTTCACAAAAGCTAAACAGACTTTTATTGTCGTCTCCCCATGCGCATCCCGGACAATCAAAGCCTCTGGGCTTGTTCATGCGCATCAGGTTAACCATATTTTTTAGTGCTTGTTTACTGTCAAAGACAAAGCGGGTTGTTGCCTCCAGAGAACCCCAACCACCAGCAGCCGAGTGATAAGGTTTTATTTTTGATTTGAATTTCATAAAAATCTCTATTTTTTATGTCGTGGTCAACACAGACTGGCCACATATTTGCAGGTGAACCCATAACGCCGATTTTATTCATTGGCGGCTTACCACCGATGTGATCATACTCCTATCCGTTCATTGCGATAGTTATTCCGTGGTTATATCACGAAAAAATCGAGCTATTGGGCTTGGTTTTTTCTACCTGAGCACCTTAAAATCCGAGAAATATACGTGAACCTAAATTTATAGCGATCTAACCATGAGTGAATATCAATATTATCATTTTGAACGACTTGATAGCGTGTTGTCAGCACAGCAAAAAGCCGAACTGAGAATTATCTCCAGCCGCGCTGAAATAAGCTCAAGTCATTTTACTGTTCATTATAACTACAGTGATTTAAAGGCTGAACCCTCTGAATTAATGGCTCAATATTTTGATGTAGGGATCTATTATGCAGATTGGGGACAGGTTATTTGCTACCTGAAAGTACCATCAGATACGATCCCTTCGGTATTTATGCGCGTTGATGATGGGGATTCTGTGATCTGCGAGAAAGGGAAAAACTACCTGTTATTCACCTTTTCCGTGGGCGAAAATGATTACTATATGGACGATGACGATGCAAAAGATTATTTAGATCATTTGGTTGAGTTACGTTCTGAGTTGATGGAAGGGGATTATCGACTGTTATATCTGCCCTGGCTGAAACGTGCATTTGATGGTGATGAGACGTTAGGTAACCTGCCTCTGATTAATTTCAATTTTAAACAATTATCCGAAGCTCAATCTGCCTTTGCAGAATTATTTGGTATCCCACCAGAAGCGTACAATGCTTTGGATATATTGCTGAAATCATCGCAGGCACATACTCCAAAAGTTGAACATCTGACCGCAGCAGAGCAAATTAACAGGCTATCTGAATCAAATAAAGATTTGCTATTGAAATCTTTATTTGAGCAAGGGCAGCTCACTGCAAATCAGGCTCGTGCGTTGGTTTATAAACCGTTAACCAGCAATGATTATAAATATTGGTTGACTCCTTCGTCACTTAATACCTATTGGCAAGCTGCGAATGAGGAAGTCACCCGCAAACGTTTACTGGCTGAAGAACAAAGACGCGAACAAGAGCGGCTTGCAACAATTCAGCGGCTCAATGCTGTCTTTTCCTCAAGGGAGATTCACTGGGAAAATGCGAAGAAATACAGTGAGCAAGGTCATGCAAATGCTTATGATAAAGCAGCCAGAGAAATAAAAGATCTGTACGATGCTTATCGCGTTAATAATGCACTGGCAGAATTTGTTCCACTCTATCGGATACTTGCCAAGCATATAGAGAGAAGAAGAACACTGGTACAACGATTGGAATCACTCAATCAGGAAATCGATAAATATCAGGGTAGTATTTGATTTTATTCCCCGCCCTTTTGAAGCGGTTTTTGATGGACGGGGAATTTATGGTCAGCCGGATAATTTTCTACTTTGACTGTGGGTACAAATTCGCAATGGAACGAACCACTGCGGCAGTCGTCTGACAATCTACCACCGCCGTATGAGCCTTTCCCTTTATCGACACCCCCGCAGCACGTGCTGCATTGACCAGTGAAATAGTGCCATATCGGTTTGTCGCTCCATAAAACTGGGCGGCTAACTCCATTGCACACCGAGACTGTACCTGCTTCAGCCAGCGCGTATCCATCGCAAATGCCTTTGCTGTCTGGGCTATGATCCTGAGATCAAACTTTTCATTAAAAATAATCAGAGGACGGCTGGTCAGGAGCGGGATAAGTTCATCAGCGATCTGTGGCCATTGTGGTTCATTATGCAAGGCACTCAAAGTTATACCGTGAACATCCTGAGCTGCTCTATCAATCGGGACAGAAGGACGAAGGAGACTCTGAAAAATCACCAGCCCATCTGTATCTGTAACAGCTACCTCAACAACCTGTGCCTGTTTATCTAACCCCGTGGTTTCAGTATCCAGAATATATGCACGTTCCGTAACCCATTGGTGAGCCTGTGTAACCACTTTTTCTCGAAGAATCTTCTGGATAACTGCTTTCTCTGGGAACTGTTCTACATCGGTCATGGTTATTATCCTTTCTTGTTTGTTTTTATCGCACGCTAAAAATACCCAATTGTAATGTAGAGCAATAGTGCCAAGAACCACAATTAGCTCTTACGGGTTGTGAATGTGGCTCGTTTGCCGTCAAAAGGCAATCAGATGAAATGCCAAATCGTCTGTGACAAAATAAGCTGACCTTAATATCTGGAGGAATACCGAACAGGTATTCATGACACAACATGACTCAAGATCATCAACTACAAGTAGAAGCCATTAAATGTGGCACGGTTATCGATCACATTCCGGCTCAAATCGGCTTTAAGTTATTGTCGCTGTTCAAGCTCACCGAAACCGACCAGCGTATTACCATCGGCCTGAATCTGCCTTCCAACCATCTGGGTAAAAAGGATTTGATCAAAATTGAAAACACCTTCCTGACGGAGCAGCAAGCAAACCAGCTCGCTATGTATGCCCCCCATGCGACAATCAACAATATTGAAAATTATGTTGTCGTTAAAAAGATGCCGATTAATCTGCCAGAACGAATTGATGGTATTCTGATTTGCCCAAACAGCAATTGCATCAGCCATAATGAACCCGTCAACAGCAGTTTTCATGTGATGACAGCGCAAGATGATGTCGTATTGCGCTGTAAATATTGTGAAAAAGAGTTTGATCGCCAAGCAGTCATCAATAACGATTAAGCATCGCTTCAAACAATCTATCTCCCATTTGAGAGGGATAGAATGTGCTGTATCAATTGATGCAAAGCAGGGGATCACTATAATGGCGGTCTCGCAACATTTTCTATTCAGACGTTAAACAGGAGTTTCTAATGTCACGTTCTATTCATACCGAGAATGCACCAGCGGCAATCGGCCCTTATGTTCAGGGTGTTGATCTGGGCAGCATGGTTATCACTTCCGGTCAGATCCCTGTTGATCCCAAAACCGGCGATATCCCTGAAGAGGTTACTGCTCAAGCACGTCAATCTTTGGAAAACGTTAAAGCTATTATCGAGCAAGCTGGCCTCAAAGTAGCTGATATCGTGAAAACCACCGTATTTGTCAAAGATCTGAATGATTTTGCAGCCGTGAACGCAACTTACGAAGCATTCTTCGCTGAACATAATGCGCCATTCCCTGCGCGTTCATGTGTTGAAGTTGCTCGTCTGCCAAAAGATGTGAAAATCGAAATCGAAGCAATCGCCGTTCGCGGTTAATTTGACGTTCTTTCAGCCCTGATCACTCCAGTATCAGGGTTGCTATTACAACCCTCCCTTTCTTTGTCTCAGATCAACTTTGTAGGTTGTATATTGGCTTAAATGATCTATATATTGTGTTTAAATACACAAAGTTCACTACATGTAGTATTTATGCGCAAAATTATCCACACCCAACAAAAAGCGAGCATTCATGTCATTTTCGTCTGTGGATAACATATGAGGAGCCTTATTGTGAATTCCCATAAATGGCATGATCAATTAGATCAGGAAATCCGTGGTTTGATCGAGCAAAGTGATTTCTCTCTGCTTAATGAAAACGCCAATAAAGACAGCAAAGTGATCCCGACTCAACGTGATTTATTGGCCGGAATTGTCGCCCGACAGTATGCCAAACAGCATATGCTGCCACCTGATGTGGTTGTGGCGCATGAAAAGGGGGAAATTCACTACCATGATCTGGATTACGCCCCTTTTTTTCCCATGTTCAACTGTATGCTGATCGATTTACAGGGCATGCTGACCAACGGTTTTAAGATGGGTAATGCGGAAATTGAACCCCCTAAGTCCATTTCTACCGCCACTGCGGTCACGGCTCAGATCATCGCGCAAGTTGCCAGCCATATTTATGGTGGAACGACCATTAATCGCATTGATGAAGTCCTCGCTCCTTTTGTGAAGGCCAGTTATGACAAGCATCTGGCAATTGCTAAAGAGTGGAAGATTGCCGATCAGGCTGCTTATGCAGAAGCCCGCACTGAAAAAGAGTGTTATGACGCTTTCCAATCTCTGGAATATGAAGTCAATACGCTGCATACCGCCAATGGACAAACCCCCTTTGTCACCTTTGGGTTCGGATTGGGAATATCAAAGGAATCCCGCCTGATTCAAATTTCAATTCTGCGAAACCGCATTGCAGGATTGGGAAAAAATCGCAAGACTGCCGTTTTCCCCAAACTGGTTTTTGCCATTCGTGATGGATTGAACCATCGGTTTGGTGATCCTCACTATGACATTAAGTTATTGGCGCTGGAATGTGCCAGCAAACGTATGTACCCCGATATTCTCAATTATGATCAAGTTGTCAAAGTGACCGGTTCATTTAAAACGCCAATGGGTTGTCGCAGTTTTCTCAGTGTTTATGAAGAAAATGGTCAGCAAATCCACGAAGGGCGCAATAATCTGGGGGTAATTAGCCTGAATCTGCCCCGCATTGCGCTGGAGGCTAAGGGGGATGAAGCCCGTTTCTGGCAGATTTTGGATCAGCGTTTGTTGCTCGTGAAAAAAGCCCTGATGACCCGCATCTCTCGCCTCGAAAATACCAAGGCCCGGGTTGCGCCCATCCTCTATATGGAAGGTGCCTGTGGCGTTCGTCTGAAAGCCGATGAAAATATTGCTGAGATTTTTAGGCATGGCCGCGCCTCTGTCTCGTTGGGGTATATCGGCATTCATGAAACGATAAATGCGTTATATGGTAATCAGACTCACCTTTTTGATAATGAACAGCGCCAACAGAAAGCCATTTCTATTGTTAAGCATTTACGTCAGGCGGTTGATCAATGGAAATTGGAAACCGGCTATGGATTCAGTCTGTACAGTACGCCAAGCGAGAATTTGTGTGACCGTTTCTGCCGCCTGGATACTGCCGAGTTTGGTGTGATTCACGGTGTCACCGATAAAGGTTATTACACCAACAGTTTCCATCTGGATGTGGAAAAAAAGGTTAATCCCTACGATAAACTTGATTTTGAAGCACCTTATCCACCATTAACGAATGGCGGTTTTATCTGCTACGGCGAATATCCCAATCTGCAACATAATTTGAAGGCATTGGAAGATGTTTGGGATTATAGCTATTCACGTGTTCCTTACTATGGCACCAATACACCCATTGATGAATGCTACCAATGTGGTTTTACGGGAGAATTTGCCTGTACCAGCAAAGGGTTTACTTGTCCTCAATGCGGCAATCATGACTCAGCCCATGTTTCTGTCATTCGCCGTGTTTGCGGCTATCTTGGCAGCCCGGATGCACGCCCATTCAATACCGGAAAGCAGGAAGAAGTGAAACGCCGCGTGAAACACTTCGGTAATGGTCAAATGGGTTAATAACATGAATTATCATCAATATTATCCGGTTGATGTGGTCAATGGCCCCGGAACCCGTTGCACACTGTTTGTGTCAGGTTGTCTGCATCAATGTCGTGGCTGCTATAACCAAAGTACCTGGCGGGTTGATTCTGGTCTGCCTTTTACACTGGAAATGGAAAACCAAATCATCGCTGATTTGAAAGATCATCGTATTCAACGACAAGGTTTATCATTATCCGGTGGCGATCCCCTGCATCCCCATAATTTACCTGCCATCTTACAATTGGTTCAGCGTGTAAGAGAAGAATGCCCAGATAAGGATATCTGGCTATGGACAGGCTATGTTCTCAATGAATTAAATGAGATTCAGCAAGAAGTTATCAGCTACATCCACGTGTTGATTGATGGGAAATTTGAACAGGCGCTATATGATCCCACATTAATTTGGCAGGGCAGTCATAATCAGGTTATCCACTATTTACGATGATAGTTACGGTAGCATTAACGTTGCCAGTGCAATTTTTTACCAAAACCCAGCGTGTTATTCACCATTTTGATTTCACTCAGGTTAAGCTGCCAGATAGGGGTCTTGGCTGTTAAGGCGATGGGAAAATGGTGGCAATAATGCGCTCTGGCCGCAGTTTCAGCTTCACCTGTCAGCAGAATCACTTCACCACAAAATTGGATACCCTTAATGTGAGCAATATTGCGGGTTTGGTCAGCAACAGTGCCTGCAACGACAGGATTTTGCTGCATGATTTGACCATGCCGGGTATCAGATTCAGTCATAAACCAAAATGCCATGTTGTCGGCATCAAAGACATAGAAACAGCTCGCACACCATAAATCTTGAGTTGAAGAAGTGCAAAGCGTGAATACGTGTTGTTTAGCGAGATATTGACTAATTGTTAAATTTTCTTTATTTGAATTCATATGGTTCCATACTGTTATTTTAGCCTGTTCAGAACAGAACACGACTGGAAATTTAACCAGCTTCGTGTTCTATGTTCGACTCAATATACCAAGGTGGGCTGCATGGAACACTATAAATTATTTATAAATTTCAGCAACTCCATTGAGTTTATTCTGACCATTTGCTGAAACAACACGGAAATATTTCGCGCCAGCTTTGTCAGCTTTTTTGGATAACTCTACAGTCAGGCTATCTAATGTGGCTGCACCAGTTACTGAGACAACACCAATTTTATCTCCCTTAGCAATTTGAACTTCAGTTGCTGCAAGTGAACCAAATGAAACCGCACATAATGCTAAACCAGCGACGATATTTTTTACATTTTTCATATTTTGCTCCTCTGCTCACTTTATACAATAGGGCTTATCCCCCGTGACGCAGACCATGTTATACGCTTGTTTCGAATATGATAATTAGCAATTATTGCTATATTTTTTCAATTATTTTGAACAACAATAGCTATCCAAAGACGCCATATTGCATATATTATTAATAAATTCATATTGTTAAATCAGAAAATCACAAAAAAATCAGCCTAAAACTTAACGACACATTAATTTCACACTGTAATTAAACTTTCGGAATTATTAAAATTAAATAATGAAAATTAAAGTATCTCACTGGTATCTCTACCTGATCAGGGCACAAAATGGCACCTTATATACAGGGATCACAACAGATGTATCCCGCCGATTTATGCAACACGCATCAGGAAAAGGTGCAAAAGCCCTCAGGGGGAAAGCACCATTGACATTGGTTTATCAAAGTTTGGTCGGGGATCGCAGCATGGCGCTGAAAGTTGAATACCGTGTGAAGAAGCTGAATAAACAGCAAAAAGAGAGGCTGATTCTGAATCAGCCTCCCTGCATAACGACTTATTTGATAGAAAACGGCTTATCTGAGAAGTTTTTTACTCAATCAGAGAGCCTTGAAGAGACAATCATTTTGGCAGAGACCATAGATTCTCAAAATGGGCGGGATAAGTAACCTGACCATGACAATCACTCAGTGAAATATCAGCCAGCGTGTAGATCAGGAAATAATCCTCGCAATCAGGCCATTCGCAAGATAATTGATATTCATTAGCAAGTTTAAAACCAAAACGGCCGTAATATTCAAGATCTCCCAGTGCCACAACCGCGCTATATCCAAATTCATTCAGGCTATCCAGCCCTTCATACACCAATTTTTCACTGAGACCATGATGACGGTACTGTTCCTCCACCGCTAATGATGCCAAACCAACCCATTGATGATCCGCACCATTGATATCAACAGGCGTGAAACCGACATAGCCAATCACATGACCTTCATCGTCAGTCGCAACAATGCCCAATGTCAACAAGCCATCTTCTCTTAATTGACTCACTAACTCAGCTTCTGCCGATGTCTCAAAAGACTGACGTAACAAACGATCAATCCCCATCGCATCGACCGGAATTTCGACCCTGATTAACATGACGATAACGCGCGATCGTTCTGATCAACGCCCTCTTTCTGTCCCGCTTTGATAAATTCAGCCAGACGCAATAAACCAAAGCGAAGAATGGATGGCATAGATTCCAATTCAATGGAATCCATTAAATTTTTTACATGCAGTCCCAATTCTGTGTTTCCTTCAATCCGTAAACGACGCTGAAAAAACAGTGTATCAGGATCTTCCCTGCGGGCAGCAATAAGAATGAAATCATTTGCATTACCACTAAAACTGACGTCTTTACTCGCATGCTGCCTGACAACCAAACGATTACCCTGCACACTGATGAACCAGTGTAAGCCGAGATCCCGTATTTCCACCTTCAACCAACGGGAAGTTAAAAACGCCAGCTGTATTTCCCGATCCTACATCAAGAATCGATAATAAATCCCTTATCACAAAACGTCTACAGAACAAATTTCCGGACAAGCTATTTTTTGAACATGCGGGGCGTCTTGCCCGTTACGCAACGGGCATATCATTCATGTATGGCTGTAATTTATGCGTTTTTTCAGTTGAAACTCACCATCAACTGAAATTCAATGAATAGGTCCGGCCAAAGCGGGCTTTTTTATACTCAACACGAAAGCTCAGGATAATTATAGTGAGTTAGAGATTGAACGTTGCTCACGCATGGATGGAATAACCATTTGCCACACAAGAGATACGATAGCCAATACACCCATTCCTGCACCTACCCATGTTAGCGTTTCTAATCCCCACTCTCGTACTGTAGTACCACCAATCACAGACCCCAGAACAACCCCGGCATTAAAAGCCGCGATATTCATGCCCGAAGCGATATCCATTGCATATGGTGTGTGCCGTTCTGCCAGCATAAGTATCCTTGACTGCAACGGTGGAATTGCCCCATAAGTTGCCAACCCAAGTAAAGCGACTAAACCAATCATCAGTACAGAATTGGTAAGGCTGAAACTCATAGCCACCAATACAACTGCAATACCAATAAGAAGAATAAGTGAGGCAAAATCCATCCCTTGTCGATCTGTTAGTCTCCCTCCCCAAACTGTACCAACAGCGGCTCCAATACCGTAAGCAAGCAATACTCCACTGGCGGTTTCAACACTGACTCCTGTAATCGTCAAGAGTATAGGGGTAATAAATGTGTACAGAGCAAATGAAGCGGTATAGGAAAGCATTGGAACGCTTGCCCCTGCAAGTAAACGCCGATCAAAAAGGATAATAAGATGGCGCCAGCTAGCAGATACTTTCATAATCGGCTCTCCGGCATCTTTTGGCATCTTGAATCCAATGCCAATCGCTCCAATCAATCCACAAGCAGCGATAATTAAAAATATGACATGCCAATTTAGTATACTGCCCAGCCAAGTTCCTACAGGAACACCTAAAGACATGGCAATAGTGACACCACCGAATACCCAAGCCAGAGCAGTACCAGCACGTTCAGACGGAACCAAACGAGTCGCAACACCAGAAGCCACAGCAAAAAAAACGCCATGTGCCAGCCCAGATAATAAACGTGCCGCTAAAAGAGGAACCAAATTTGTTGATGCGGCTGCTATTAGATTTCCCAGTGTAAATGCCAGCATTGCAGTAAGAAGTAAGCGTTTTCGCGACCAATTAGAGGCCAGTGCCGTCAAAATGGGTGCCCCAATCACAACACCTAACGCATAGGCTGTCACAGTTAACCCAATACTGGTTACATCGACGCCAAGATCTACTGACATCACAGATATCAGTCCAATAGTGATGAATTCTGTAAACCCTATCGCAAATGCACAAAGCGAAAATATATATATCACGAATGGCATTGGAGATTCTCCTTATACGCTAAAAATGCCTCAGTCTAAATTTGAGATGAGTAATAAGTATCATGCTTTCATTTAGTGCAATAAATATCCATAATGGATAAAAACTTATGATAAGGAGTCACTAATGGTCTTGCGTAACCTTGAAGACTTAAGTGTATTTATCAGGATCATCGACACAGGCAGTTTCACCGCAGCTGCCCGAACCTTGGGGTTATCTCCTACCACAGTCAGTAAGCAAATTGCACGCCTGGAGAAAAACCTTGGAATCGTTCTCTTTGTACGAAATACCCGCTCACTACGCATTACGCCTGAAGGCAAATTAATCGCTGAAAAAGTGAGGGCTGCATTAACACTGGTGGAGGAAGCGGCTGAAATTGCCAAGGATGGAAATGAGTCTCTCACAGGTTTGATTCGACTTACCGCGCCAGTACCGCTTGGTCGGACCTATGTAACAGAAGCAATTGCAGAGTTTAGAAAGAAATATCCATCGGTAGGATTCATCTTACATTTGACAGACAAAGTTGTTGATCTTTATAAGGCCGAAATGGATTTAGCTATCAGAGTGGCAAATTTGACTGATTCACGTTTAATTGCCAGACGATTATCAGAGAACAAACGAATTTTAGTCGCATCACCTAATTACCTCAAACTACATGGTGAACCTCAGGATCCAGAAGAGCTAGCTAACCATAACTGCCTGCTTTTTTCCGCCTCTGGAAATAAAAGTACAATATGGTCACTTCACAACAAAAAAAACACGAAAGCCATCTCACTCTCCAGTGATTTAATCGCCAATAATGGTGATGTCTTACGAACGTGGTGTGCAGCAGGTCTGGGTATAGCACTTCGAGAAACCTGGGATGTAGCAGGTTTAATTCGCTCAAATAAACTCATCCAGATCTTGCCGGAATGGCAAGAAGAAACCTCTCCCATTAATGTAGTGAGGGCAGGGAAACGGCCAGTTCCACAACGTATCAAAAGTTTTATTGAATTCCTCACCGAAGAGTGGAAAATTCCCCCTTGGGATAAGTAACTGAACAAGTCAGTAAAATTATCATCATCCCGACTTGTTCCTTTCATCTTACAAAATACTTTGAATGACGCCACCATCAACACGTAAGGCAGTGCCGGTTATCGCAGAAGCCAGTGGTGAAGTTAAAAAAACAACGGCATTAGCAACTTCTTCAGCCGTTGCCAACCGCCCCAGCAACGATGCGGGACGTGCTGTCTCAATAAAGCGTTTTCCCGCTTCCTCAATTGAAAGTGTAGGATCTGTGATAAGTTCTCTAACAAATCGTTCAACCCCTTCACTTTCAGTTGGCCCGGGTAGAACACTATTGACGGTGACTCCTGTTCCAGCAGCGGCTTGGGCGAATCCTCTTGCTGCTGCGACTTGGGCGGTCTTGGTCAGGCCATAATGTGGCATTTCTAGCGGTATCTGTAAGGCTGATTCACTGGAAATAAATACCACGCGCCCCCACTTTTTCTCTATCATGGGTGGAATATATGAACGAGCCAGACGAATCCCACTTAGGACATTGATATTAAAATAGTCAAGCCATTCCTCATCCCTGATTTCAAAAATTGGCTTAGGGGAAAAAATTCCAGCGTTATTAATAAGGATATCAATATCCGGAAATTTCTGATTAATTAATTCACATCCTTCTCTGGTTCCAACATCAGCAGCTACAGTAAAAACGCGATCTGAACCATTAAATTTATTAACTGCCTGAATTAACCGCTCTTCACTTCTTCCATTTAAAATAACGGAGGCACCTGCTTTATATAGACTGTGCGCAATGGCTAACCCAATGCCTGCTGTCGACCCCGTGACTAATGCAATTTTCCCTTCTAAATTTATATTCATATAAACCTCTATTCATCCTCATTAGACAAGCTAAGTCTTAATCTATTTCTTTAATTAGATAAAAGGAGTCACTCCGCCATCTACTAAATAATTTGCACCAGTGATAAATGCAGCGGATTCTGAAGCCAAAAATGAGAGTAAAGCCGCCACTTCTTCAGGTCGCCCTAGTCTACCAACAACAATATCAACTTCTTTAATGTAGCGTTGTAATGCCTCTTCACGTCCAACTTTATATTTTTGTTCAAGCTGGGCTATCAACCCCTTAGGCTTATCGTAGATAGCGGTATGAATAAAAGCAGGAGAGATAACATTGGAGCGAATACCATATTTGCCAAACTCCCGTGATATGACTTTAGATAGCGTTAGAATTGAAGATTTCAAGATACTATAATCAGGAAGATTTAAATTTGGCATTAATGCTGCTTCAGAAGCTATATGGAGTAAAATACCCTTTTTTTGATTACGCATATAAGGTAATACACTCCGGGCCATTCGAATGTAGCCAAGCAGATTGATTTCGATTGTAGAATGCCAATCATCATCTGTTACATCAAGAAAACTCTCCCTAGGCTCTACTAATGCAGCATTATTAATCAGAATATCTATCCTCCCGAATTTACTGATGACTGTATTGATAAGACCATCAATATCTGAAGGATTTCTGACATCAAACTGATAAGGAAATAAGAATTTGTCTTCCTGCAATTCATAAAGTTGCTCTAGATTAATATCTCCTCCAATAACATATGCCCCCTCTTTTAAAAATTCAGTGGTAGCAGCAAGCCCGATACCCGAACCTGCCCCAGTGATTATAACTATCTCACCAACTAAACTACGCTTCATGAGCATCTCCAGAAGTCACATCCCGCTTAATCTGGTTGAAATGTAGAACGATTCGTGCTTCAAGAGATAAATTACCTTCATCAAAATCAACTATAGATGGTAATAAATCATTTGAAAATTCTAATAATATTTGATGGTTAGCCCCTGTTATTTTCATTCTACTTGTCCATTATTTACTATTTGATATTAAAGGAGATATCTTTGTCAAAGAAGGTTGTTTCAACATATCTGTCTCTTTACTACATAACCATTTTTTATTAAAAAATTGGTCGGTGCAATGAACTTATTTGTGCTACCAGACGCCGATTACCCTCTTCAGGAAAAGGAGAATAAAAATTTCCACTACGTAATCCGGCTTCAATATGAATTACAGGGATTCTATTTTGGAAACCATACAATGCTCCCGCAACAGTGGAAGCAGTATCTCCATGCACAACGATTGCATCAATCTCCTGTATTATAGGAACTTTAGATAATCCTTCTAATATTCTATGTGTTACACCAGAAATGGTTTATCTTTCGCGCATAGCTTTCAAATCTATATCTGCTGTTATTCCAAATACTGAAAGAGTAGAATGTAACATCTCATCATGTTGTCCAGTAGATATAATAATTGGTTCAAAGCGATCATCTTTACGCATTTCTATAATTGGGATAGCACACTTAATTGCCTCAGGTCTCGTCCCTATGACAAATCCAAGTTTTAACATTACAATCCCCTTTTATATTTTTAAAAACCATCAATATCTTCTACTTACGAAAACAGTAAGATACTTCTTGTTTTTATATAGAAAAAGCCTTGAAAAAATTAGCACCAGAATCCTTTCTAATTTTATTTATTATTAACTCATTCAGTTATAAATTAAAGCATAGACATAAACTGAAACAGTTTAATCATCGTTTAATGTCTATGATTTAAACAACCTTCAGAAACAGTTCACCACTTCACTTTTTCCATTGCGTAACAAACATTAAATATATAAAACAGCAATACCATTGATTGGCATAGCCTGAAAGACATCAGGCTTGTGCTGTTCAGATATCAAGCTAACTAACTATATCGATAATATCGTGACTCTATTTAACAGGTTTATGATATTAACTAAATACATAAATAATGAGAATGTAAAAAAAAGAATTTCTATTATTCCCTTTCGTCATAAATGTAAACTTTAAATATCTATCTTTAATGAGCAGTCCGTAACCTAATTAACAGTTCGCGTAAATGTTTTCTGCTCAGGGATAAAAAAATCGCTTAACGCGCTGGGAAATATCCCGGAATACACTGTGCAATGGCAGTCCCATTTGGTTGATGCCTGCGATCGCTTTTGTGGCCCAAGTTGATGGCAAAGCCGATGAAACCATCCTTACCCAATCAGGCATCGACTGAGGCGGCCAAATCGTTCCTGAAATATAGAAGATCGGCATAGTAATAAAGGTCAGTGTCCCACATGGAGATTAACGACCCGACCTGTCGCTTTAGAAGCAATGATGATCTCTGGCGCACAACTTTTCCCTGCAACAACAATGTCTGATCTCATCAAATCTACTTTTTTCCTATACTCCCTGTTTTTTAACAATGATTAATCACAAAAGTTATATTGATCAATAATTGATTTTATGTTGGAATAAAAAACCTTATAAAGACAAAACTCCAGATCAATAGTCTACACGCTAACCACTCAACAGAGTTTGTTAACTATTTCGTGATATCTCAGATCAGGCAATTCCGTATTGTTATCTCACTATTTCGTCATGATTTGACGATTTCCTTCTGGATACACGGCTCATGGTTGGTAGTAAATAGAACGTAATATTCTGAAATGGATAGGTTTACTGCTGGTTATCGCTTGATGTTTTTTATTTTTACAGGTTTACAGTTATGAACAGAAAATTCGATAAGCCGTGGCTACGGAATCAGCAAAATAGGCTGAAACGTGTAGCGTGGGTGAACATTATCACTCAATTTGTGTTTCCGGTTGCTGGTACATTTGCCCCCGCTATCGCTAGTGCCAAAACACAAGCGACTTTTCAAAATGAAAAATTAGCACGACCAACAGAGCCTTATATCCTGAAATCAGGGGAAACCGTCAATACCGTCGCCAAGCGCTACGGTTTAACCGTCACTGACCTGAAAAAAATTAATCAACTACGCACCTTCAGCAAACCTTTTATGACACTTGGTGTCGGCAGCGAAATTGATGTCCCTAAACCTCGAACCAATAAATTTCTGCCTTTCAACTATTCTTCGTTAGATCAATCTTCATTGAACAAAACTTCTGCTCCGGATGAAGAGTCACATCGTCTGGCTGAGGTTGCCTCTCAGGTTGGTCATCTATTAATCAATAACAACATTAAGAACGGAGCAATAAATCAATTAGGCAATCTGGTCACGAGTGAGGCTAATCAACAAATTAAAAATTGGTTAGCACATTACGGCACAGTTCGTGTGCAAACCAATGTGGATAGTCATGGAAGCCTGAATGGCAGCCAGTTAGATATGTTGTTGCCACTGCATGATACCCACAGCCGGCTGGATTTTACCCAGTTCGGTTTCCGCCGTATCGATAAACGCAATACCCTCAATATCGGGCTAGGAGAACGTCGTTTTTTTGATGGCTGGATGTTCGGCTACAATGCTTTCCTTGACCATGATTTCACCGGTGATAATACCCGATTTGGCCTCGGTGCCGAATATGCCCGTGATTATCTGAAATTGGGCGCAAACGGCTATCTCCGCTTAAGCAACTGGAAAGAATCACCTCTTCTGACTGACTATGATGAGCGACCAGCCAATGGATTCGATCTGAGAGTACAAGGCTATGCCCCCGCCTTACCACAACTCGGCGGTAAGTTAGTATATGAACAGTATTTCGGGAATGAAGTTAGCTTAATCAATAAAGATCACCGAAGCCAGAATCCTTCTATGTTTACGGTCGGAATTAATTATACTCCGGTTCCACTGCTGACTTTCGGCATTGAGCGCAAACAAGAGATGTCCGGTAACGGAGAAACACAGTTCAATATGGAATTGAATTATGTCATCGGCACTCCGTGGTCAGAACAGATTAATCCAGATGCCGTAGCATTCAAGCATTCTCTGCAAGGCAGTCGCTATGATTTGGTTGATCGTAATAATCAAATTGTTCTGGAATACCGCAAACGTGAAGTGATCTCTCTGGCAATGGAGAACCAGATTATCGGTCATGAGAATGAAACCAAACCTCTCCATATCAGCGTTAACAGCAAGTATGAATTTAAAGATATTCAATGGGAAGCCACGAGCCTATTTGTCAATGGCGGTAAAATCCAACATCAAGGCGGGACAAACTATCTGCTGACTCTGCCGAAATATCAACCACAGGGTAATAATATCTACACGGTAGGTGCCGTTGCTTATGATGAACAAGGCAATACGTCCAAACGAGTAGAAATGCAGGTGCAGGTACTCCCAGCAGAAATCAATGTCAATAGCTCTGCCTTTACAGCAAAAGATAAAGAGCTACTGGCGGATAATCGCGACACGACTCTTCTGACATTGACCCTGAAAGATAAAGATGGCAAGCCAGTCAAAGGGGTTGCTTCCGAAATCAAATTAATCTCCAGTGGATTAAGTGGAGAAGGTCGCGATCCACAGATCGAAAAAATGCAAGAGACTCAGCCGGGTGTTTATAAATCCCACCTTACTGCGGGTGAAAAGATTGGGGTATTAAAAATTACGCCAGAAGTGAATGGGACTACCCTCAAACCTGTCGAAATCATGTTCGTACATCCAAGTACACCACTCGTCAAAAATTTAACCATCGTTGGCAAATTGGAGATGGGGCAAACCCTGAGTGCATCCTATACCTTTTACGCCAATGAAGGCGATACAACGGATAAATCCCGTTATGTATGGGGGAATAAAGACAATATTGATATTAGCAAAGGGCATACGATTACTGAGTCCGGCAAGCTCCCTAACTATACACTGACACAAGCAGATGCGGGGACAGTGAAAGCGATCGCGGTACAGGCACAAAACGCCCTTGGCCTTATCGGGAATACCCAAACTGTTGATACCAGCATGAGTACCGAACAAGGCAACCATACCCACGATGGAGGAAAAGGGGGAACTGTCAGGGGACTTGCCGATGATGTCATCATCACAACGAGTGCTGATAAGGCAAAGAAAGATGCCCCAATTACATTAAAGATCAAAACCCTCTATCACGGGAAGCTGGTCAGAAATGTGGACGTCAGAATGAACGCTATTAAGTCTCTGAATCGCCAGAATGTTGCTGAAAAACCCACCCTATTATTCAATGGCAAAACAACTGAATATCAGGATTTCACTGATGAAAACGGTATGCTCAATATTACCGTGACCGATCCAAACGGGCTTGGTGTGAAGACGACATTCTCTGTCACTGCGGATGGTACTGCGCCGCCACAAACTAAGGATATGATCTTTACAGTTCCAACCAGCCCGGATGTTCCTGTCGCTAATTTTTGGGGGCATATGGCTGAAGCCATGGTAGGTAAAAATGGCGAGGTCTTTGACCGACCCAAATTACAAGCAGAATTAAAAGCCTTAGGTATGCCAGGAATGACCACCTATGTTGAAAATGGTGAAATTTGGCCACGTCGTGTCTACAAAGGAGCAGAATGGTACTGTCGGAAAACACATGAAACGTTACCAACAGTCAATGAGCTGTGGGATCTATACCTCGCCCATCCCGATAATACTATGCATGATGTATACGGCTGGCCACAAGATCGCTCCTATCGCTCTTCAAGCCCGGGGATAGACGAAAAAGGTAAAAATGCCCATTTTGCCGTGAATATCGACAAAGGGTTCGAGCACGTTATTAATGAAATAGTCACCGACTACGTTATCTGCAAGGAATAATGCTATCAATCCGCCCCAATCGGGGCGGATAACCCTTTCCACACCAATTCCTTTCCTATAAATAGATTATCCTGCCAATGCCCTATTGACGGCGTTAAATTTAACCTTTGATAATGGCACATCAAATATATAGTCGTTATTAATCATACAATGAAAAAATATGTACGAATTTAACCTCGTGTTGTTATTACTCCAGCAGATGTGTATTTATCTGGTGATCGCCTGGCTACTGAGTAAAACCCCCCTGTTTATTCCTCTACTGCAAGTTACCGTCCGTTTGCCACATAAGATGATGTGTTACGTTATCTTTTCCATCTTTTGCATTATGGGAACGTATTTTGGGTTGAATGTGAATGACTCGATTGCCAACACGCGCGCGATTGGTGCTGTACTCGGCGGTTTTCTCGGTGGGCCAACCGTAGGGGCAATGGTCGGATTCACTGGCGGCTTACACCGTTATTCTCTCGGTGGAATGACTGCATTTAGTTGCATGGTATCCACCATTGTAGAAGGCGTACTCGGTGGCCTTGTCCATATTTACCTGATGAAACGGGGACAGATTAATAAGTTACTGAATCCGTGGACGGCGGTCGTTGTCACTTTCTTTGCTGAATGCACCCAAATGGGGATTATTCTGCTACTTGCTAATCCGTTCAATGAAGCATTGAATCTGGTGAAGGATATAGCAGCCCCGATGATTATCGCCAACAGTATTGGTGCAGCGATGTTTATCCGCATCTTATTGGACAGACGCGCCATTTTTGAAAAATATACCAGCGCCTTTTCTGCCCAGGCCTTGAAAATTGCTGTCTGTACAGAAGGGATTCTGCGTAAGGGATTCAATGAAGATAACAGTATGCGTGTAGCAAAAGTTATCTATCAGGAATTGGAAATTGGCGCAGTCGCTATCACTGACAGAGAAAAGTTACTGGCATTTATTGGTCTCGGTTCTGATCATCACCTGCCCGGCACGCCTATTGCTTCCGAACAGTCACGTCGCGCGATTGAAAATAATGAAGTCGTGTATGCCGATGGGAATGAAACCCCTTATTGTTGTTCCCTTAGTCCAATTTGTAAATTTGGCTCTGCGCTGGTGATCCCTTTACGGGGAGAAAATCAGAAGGTGATCGGTACTATTAAACTTTACGAAGCCAAAAACCGTTTATTCAGCTCCATCAATCGTACCTTGGGTGAGGGAATTGCCAGTCTACTTTCAGCCCAGATTCTTGCCGGACAGTATGAGCGGAATAAGCAATCTTTACTGCAATCAGAAGTGAAGCTGCTTCACGCGCAAGTGAATCCTCACTTTTTATTCAATGCCCTAAATACACTACAAGCAGTTATCCGTCGAGACAGCCAACAAGCCAGCCAGCTTGTGCAGTATCTTTCGACATTCTTCCGCAAGAATTTGAAGCGGCCTGAAGAGATTGCCACGCTGGAAAATGAAATAGAACATGTGAATGCTTACTTACAAATTGAGAAAGCGCGCTTCCGTGAGCGTCTTCAGATTGCTATAGAAATACCGGAATCCCTGCGCAATGCAAAACTACCTGCATTTTCCCTACAACCGATGGTAGAAAATGCCATTAAACATGGCACATCACAGTTACTTGATACAGGAAGAATTACGATTAGAGCGCACCAGGAAGCCAATTTGCTATTGGTGGAGATTGAAGATAATGCGGGACTTTATTGTCCAAAACAAATGGGAGACGGACTTGGAATGAGTCTGGTAGATAAACGTCTACAGCTCCGTTATGGTAAACCCTATGGCGTGAAAGTTGATTGCCAGCCCGAAGAATTTACCCGTGTCATTTTATGTTTACCATTGGAAAAAGAGGCGAAAAAAGCGGCGTAAATATGAATATATTGATTGTTGATGATGAACCTCTGGCTCGTGAGAATCTACGTTGTCTGTTGGAAGAGGAAACGGATATTCAAATCATTGGTGAGTGTGCCAACGCAGTGGAAGCGATTGGTGCCATTCATCGTCTGAAACCGGATGTGGTTTTCCTCGATATTCAAATGCCCCGCATTACCGGATTGGAAATGGTGGGAATGCTCGACCCTGATCATCGTCCTTATATTGTTTTTTTAACCGCGTTTGATGAATATGCGGTGCAAGCCTTTGAAGAGCATGCGTTCGATTATCTATTAAAGCCGCTGGAAAAAGAGCGTCTGAGCAAAACGTTGCAACGGCTGCGCTCTGGCTATCAAAAGCAAAATCTGGCGGATCTGCAACGCGAAGATGAGCAACTGAAATATATTCCTTGTACCGGATATAGCCGGATATGGCTGATGCCATTGGATGATGTTCTGTATGCCACTTCCCGCCTGAGTGGTGTGTATGTTATGAATGCCAACGGTCAGGAAGGTTTTACTGAGTTGACTCTGCGCACACTGGAAACCCGTACATCCCTGACCCGCTGTCATCGTCAGTATCTGGTTAATATGTCCCAATTGCGGGAAATTGTTTTTGGTGAAAACGGGCAAGCGGAGTTGGTGCTGAGCAATGATGAACGTATTCCCGTCAGCCGTCGTTACCTGAAGCCGCTAAAAGAAGAACTGGGGTTAAATTAATCACTGTTTGAGGCATAATCTCGTCACCCTACAGGAAAAATAAACAAAGGAAATGATCTTGGCTGATTATAGGAGGATTGAGTGCGGTAGAAGAGCGCATTTTGCAGGAAGTCGCTCATGCTGGTTTCAGAGGCAAACTAAGAAAAACCGTTATTCATCAAGGTGAGCGCTTACTTTCAGATATTGAAACCAAAGGCGAGTTGAATAAACGTATATCCAAAAAACCAGCCTAAATTTCATATGATGTAAACGTAAAAAACCCTTTCTCCGTAAAGAGAAAGGGTCTTATTTAATACATCATTGCGATACTTTCAATGTAACAGCTAATCGCCTATCAAATCAGGCGATAACGTATTTGCTTATACGTTGCTAGTGCTGTTGCTATTGCTTTGTTGGCGACGACGTGGAGCACCGCCATTGAAATCATCGTTACTACGGCCACGGAAAGAGCCACGCTCACCACCGCCACGACGTTCGTTGTTAAAACGACGACCACCGTTATTGCCAAAACCATCACGCTCACGACGTGGGCCATTGCCACCGTTACCGCCGCCATTACCACCATTGCCACCATTGCCACCATTGCGGCCACCACCACGACGTTCACGGCGCTCAAATGGTTGTGCATCACCCATCAACTGCATGTTCAATGGTTTGTTCAGAATACGGGTACGCGTGAAGTGAGACAGCAATTCCCCTGGCATTCCTTTTGGCAGTTCAATCGTAGAGTGAGATGCAAACAGCTTAATATTACCGATATAACGGCTGCTGATATCACCTTCGTTCGCAATTGCACCTACAATGTGGCGAACTTCAACGCCATCATCACGGCCTATTTCAATGCGATACAGTTCCATGTCACCCACATCGCGGCGCTCACGACGAGGACGATCACCTCTGTCACCACGGTCGCCACGATCACCACGGTCACCTCTGTCACCACGGTCGCCAAAAGCATTACCGTTACGGCGACGGTCATCACGATCGTTGAATTCACGGCGAGGACGACGTACTGGATCTGGTGGCAGAATCAGTGGGCGCTCGCCTTGTGCCATTTTCAGCAGGGCTGCGGCCAGTGTTTCCATGTCCAGCTCTTCACCAGTACCCAGTTTAGACAACAAAGCACGGTATTGATCCAGATCGCTGCTTTCCAGTTGCTGCTGAACATTAGCCGCGAATTTCTCCAGACGACGCTGGCTCAGAAGTTCTGCATTTGGCAGTTCAACTTCTGGGATCGTCAGTTTCATAGTGCGTTCAACGTTACGCAGCAGGCGGCGTTCACGGTTTTCAACAAACAACAGGGCACGACCCGCACGGCCTGCACGACCAGTACGGCCGATACGGTGTACATAAGACTCTGCATCCATTGGGATGTCGTAGTTAACAACCAAACTAATGCGCTCAACGTCCAAACCACGAGCTGCAACGTCAGTTGCAATCAGAATGTCCAAACGGCCGTCTTTCAAGCGCTCAAGAGTCTGCTCACGCAACGCCTGATTCATGTCACCATTCAGTGCCGCTGAGTTGTAACCGTTACGCTCCAGAGTTTCTGCCACTTCCAGCGTTGCATTCTTGGTACGCACGAAAATAATCGCAGCATCAAAATCTTCTGCTTCGAGGAAACGTACCAGCGCTTCATTTTTACGCATTCCGTACACAGACCAGTAGCTCTGGCTGATGTCAGGACGGTTCGTAACACTGCTTTGAATGCGAACTTCCTGTGGATCATTCATGAAACGACGGGTAATGCGGCGAATCGCTTCAGGCATGGTTGCTGAGAACAGTGCAGTCTGATGTTCAGCAGGGATCTGGCTCATGATGTTTTCAACATCTTCGATAAAGCCCATACGCAACATTTCGTCGGCTTCATCCAATACCAGACCTTTCAGGTTGGACAGATCCAATGTTCCACGTTTCAGATGGTCCAGCAGACGGCCTGGAGTTCCCACAACAACTTGTGGCCCCTGGCGCAGAGCACGTAATTGGACGTCATAACGCTGTCCACCGTAAAGTGCAACAACATTCACGTTACGCATGTGCTTGGAGAAATCTGAACATGCTTCGGCAACCTGTACCGCCAGTTCACGGGTTGGTGCTAACACAAGGATCTGTGGAGCTTTAAGTTCAGCATCAATGTTATGCAGTAAAGGTAAGCTGAATGCCGCAGTCTTACCACTACCAGTCTGTGCCATGCCCAGCACGTCACTACCGTTCAGCAGGTGTGGAATACATTGTTGTTGAATAGGAGAAGGCTTCTCATAGCCCAAGTCTTCCAGTGCAGAAAGAATAGGTGCTGATAATCCTAAATCAGCAAAAGAGATTTCAGTCTCAGTGGTCATGTAATGGTGCCTCATTAATCGTGGCGGCCAGTCTACATAACACAGTGAAAAGAATTTCTGTCATTTTCATTTAAAATGTGAACTGGCTCAAATTATGTTATTAAACGAACAAACAAGCCCCCATCCCGCAAGATGTGGACTTAAAAATCTGTCGTGAAAATGTTCGTCAGCTATTGTTGGTTCGATTCCGATAAATCATCTTGTCTTTGGCCTAGTAGCGCCAATTCCAACAATGCGTAGCGGTGCTCAACAAAGTTATGAACATTGTTAGCTACCGTCAGCTTGAATAACGCAGCTGCGCTATCCTCATCCCCCAGACTTAGGTAATGTTTACCTAAATAGAAGTCAGTTTCACTGAGATGCTCAGCGAGCGAAGTGTTATCCGCTGAATTCTGTTGTAAACGCTCCATCAATATTTTCTCACTGATTTTGCCTAAATAGAATTCAACGATATTCCAGCCCCATAGCCCCCGGTTCGCTTTGTCAAAATGGTGCGACAAATTAGTCATTGCAACCTTAGGATCGATTTTCACTTCCACAAGGTACAACCACAACGAACGGAAGGGATCATTTGGATCGTCTTGATAAAACGCCTGCAGATCATCCTGCGCCAATCGATAACGGCCACCGTAATACAGTGCAATGCCGCGATTCATTCGCGCGTAGTTGTAAGTTGGATCAAGCTCTAAAACAGAATCAAACGCTTCATAGGCAGAATCAAAGTTACCTGCCTGCGTAAAATAAATTCCTAGATAATTAAAAATTTCAGGAATATCAGGACGGAGAGACAAAGCCACTGAAAAATCATTCTGCGCCAGTGCCCTCAGCCCGAGGCTATCATACAGCACACCTCTTTCATATAAAAGCTGTGCATACTCATCTTCCGTAAATGATCGACTCGCAAGTATTTGCTCCATGCGAGCCAGAATAACCTCTTGTTGCAATGTCGGTTGTAATGGAATAGCAATAACTTCATTTTTACGCCATCCAGTGCTGCCACATCCCACAAGGAGAAAAATAGCCGCAACATACCACCAGCGCAGAAAAGAATTCATTTCCCACTCCCGAAGTCAGACATTAATCAGAATGCCCAGTTACTCCACCCACATTGTATATTTCAGGCATCCTGCCCAAAACTGACTTTTCCCTTCAACTTCGAACTATAGCGTTATTGACTGCAATTCAAAATAAATTAGGGATAAACGGCGCCCTTTTTACAGGACGCCGCGCTTTACGTCAAATTTATTCTACAGATGACTCCGGTGCCTGTGACACTTCATCGGTAGTAACTACGGCTTCTTTCATGCTCAGGCGGATACGACCCTGACGATCAATTTCCAATACCTTAACCGGAACTTCCTGACCTAATTGCAGATAATCAGTGACTTTCTCTACACGTTTGTCTGCGATTTGAGAAATGTGTACCAGCCCTTCTTTACCACCGCCGATAGCAACAAATGCTCCGAAATCAACAATACGGGTTACTTTACCGGTATAGATACGGCCCACTTCAACTTCAGCAGTGATTTCTTCGATACGACTAATAGCGTGACGCGCTTTATCACCATCAGTTGCCGCAATCTTCACCGTACCATCATCTTCAATTTCAATGGTGGTGCCGGTTTCTTCTGTCAATGCACGGATCACAGAACCGCCTTTACCAATCACGTCTTTGATCTTGTCTGGATTGATCTTGATGGTATGAATACGTGGTGCAAATTCAGAGATATCGTTGCGTGGGCTTTCGATTGCCTGTTCCATCACGTTAAGGATGTGCAAACGAGCACCTTTGGCCTGATTCAGGGCAACCTGCATGATTTCACGGTTGATGCCTTCAATTTTGATGTCCATCTGCAATGCGCTGATACCATCGCGGCTACCCGCAACTTTAAAGTCCATGTCGCCCAGATGATCTTCGTCACCCAGAATGTCAGACAGAACAACAAAGTTTTCCCCTTCTTTCACCAGACCCATTGCGATACCAGCAACGGCGGCCTTAATTGGCACACCAGCATCCATCAGCGCCAGTGACGCACCACAAACGGAAGCCATAGAAGAGGAACCATTGGATTCAGTGATTTCAGACACAACGCGAACTGTATACGGGAATTCGGCAGGACTTGGCATGACAGCCAATACACCACGTTTCGCCAGACGTCCGTGACCAATCTCACGACGTTTTGGTGAACCAACCATGCCGGTTTCACCCACAGAGTATGGAGGGAAGTTATAGTGGAACAGGAAGCGGTCTGTATACTCACCCATCAGCTCATCGATAACTTGCGCATCACGCTCTGTACCCAGAGTTGCCGCAACCAGCGCCTGTGTTTCACCACGGGTGAACAGAGACGAACCATGAGTACGTGGCAATACACCAGTGCGAACATCCAGAGCACGAACCATGTCTTTTTCACGACCATCAATACGAGGTTCACCACGCAGAACACGGCCACGAACAACATTTTTCTCCAGACCGGACAGCACATCAAGCACTTCGCTTTCATCCAGCTCAACGCCTTTTTCCGCTGATTCTGCCAAGACGATCGCAGAAACTTCTTCTTTGATGCTATCAACCTGAGCGTAACGTTCCTGCTTCTCAATAATACGGTAAGCATCGCCCAGACGGGTTTCAGCCAGTTCAGCAACACGGTCATGCAGAGGCTGGTTGATAGGCTCCGGAGCCCAATCCCATTTTTCTTTGCCTGCTTCAGCAACCAGTGCATTGATGTTCTCAATAGCGACCTGTTGCTGCTCGTGACCAAACACAACCGCACCCAACATTTGCTCTTCAGTCAGCAGATCCGCTTCGGATTCCACCATCAATACCGCACCTTCAGTACCTGCAACCACCAGATCCAGACGGCTGTTTTTCAGCTCATCTCTGGTCGGGTTCAGTACGTACTGATCGTTGATGTAACCAACGCGGGCAGCACCGATTGGGCCATTGAATGGAATGCCAGACAGTGCCAGTGCAGCAGATGCACCGATCATGGCAACGATATCAGGGTTAATCTGAGGGTTAACAGAAACAACTGTTGCGATGATTTGAACTTCGTTCAGGAAACCTTCCGGGAACAGAGGGCGCAAAGGACGGTCAATCAGACGGGCTACGAGGGTTTCACCTTCTCCCGGACGGCCTTCACGACGGAAGAAACTTCCCGGAATACGACCCGCTGCGTAAGTACGCTCTTGATAGTTAACAGTCAGGGGGAAGAAATCCTGGCCTGTTTTTACTTTTTTCTGACCAACAACGGTAACGAATACCGCCGTGTCATCCATATTTACCATAACGGCTGCTGTCGCCTGACGAGCCATCATGCCGGTTTCGATGGTCACAGTGTGCTGACCATACTGGAATTTACGAACAATCGGATTCAGCAAAATAATTTTCCTTTGTTAGTGTTGCCGACTTTTAAGATTCAGCAACAATGGATTTTCTCTTCTTGCTACACCCTCACGACTAATGACAGTGCTTACTCCCTTAAGGACTCTCATTAGCCGCGCGAGTCACTGTAGCGGAAGAGATTCAAATTTCAGAAACGGTATAACATCTCTCAATTCCGTTTCCTAGAAGAAAAGGGGCCCGATTAGGCCCCTTTCCATCGAAACTCATCGATTAGCGACGCAGTCCCAGACGCTCAATCAGAGCGGTATAGCGTGCCACATCTTTACCCTTCAGGTAGTTCAGTTGCTTACGACGCTGTGCAACCTTTCTCAGCAGACCACGACGGCTGTGGTGATCTTTTTTGTGCTCTGAAAAGTGGCCTTGCAGTTGGTTGATGTCAGCTGTCAGCAGTGCGATCTGAACTTCGCTGGAACCACTGTCGTTAGCGCCACGGCCAAACTCAGCAATAATCTGCGCTTTTGCAGTAGTACTTAGAGACATAGTATAACTCCAAATATGTAGTTTAAAATGACAAGTGCCGATCTCTAATTCAGCAACTCATATATAGACGCGGTATTCTACGCTGCAAATAGGTGAAGCGCAAGACAGCACAATCGGTGCCCTTCACTGCATCTACACAATTTGTCTGCTTTGAATTCCTTATCAGTTGCTATCATTATTCGATTTCAGTTTCAACAACCAGACGGCGGGGAGCTACCAGCCCATCATCGTCAATCACCGCAATACCGATGAATTTATTTTCATCTCCTTCGGTGACCCGCACCCATTCACCCGAAGCCAAGTTGTGACTGCTTCGAACTGGCTGCCCTTGTTTAAAATAAGACGCAACCACAGATGCCAAGTGAATCACAGGGAAATGAGCAACAGCGGTATCCATTGGCAATAGCAATGGATCAAGCAGTGTTCCCGCTTCAATTTCCTGATCTTCAGCTTGTTGTTTTAATTCATATAACTGTTCCAGCGTTACCATCCTTTGATTGGGATAATCGGCAACTTGTAAACGGCGCAAATAAATAACATGAGCGCCACAGCCCAAAAGTTCACCCAAATCATCAATGATGGTACGGATGTAAGTCCCCTTGGAACAGTGTATTTCCAATTCCAGTTCATTCCCTTCCCAGCGAATGAATTGCAATTCATAAACAGTGATAGGACGCGCTTCCCGCTCAATTTCAATACCCTGACGGGCATATTCGTACAGTGGTTTTCCTTGATGTTTCAATGCAGAGTACATAGAAGGGACCTGCATGGTATCACCACGGAATGTATCCAATGCGTCATCAAGCTGAGATTGGGTTATTTGTACTTCGCGTTCACAAATGATGGTTCCATGTGAATCTGAAGTATCTGTACGTTGCCCCAAACGGGCGATCACCCGATAGCGTTTGTCAGAATCCAGCAGGAATTGGGAAAATTTAGTCGCTTCACCAAGGCAAATCGGCAACATGCCTGTAGCCAGTGGGTCCAGCGCACCAGTATGGCCCGCCTTGCTGGCATTGAAGATCCGCCTTACTTTCTGTAACGCATCATTGGAGGAGATATCCTGTGGCTTATCCAGCAACAGTACACCGTGTATCGCACGGCCTCTACGACGGCGACCCATCACTTTTCCTCGTTGTGATCCGCAGATGTACGGCGCTGCTCATCATTTTTCACGACGTTGCTGACCAAGTTTGACATACGCATCCCTTCCACCAGAGAGGAGTCATAAGAAAACGTCAGTTCAGGAATGACCCGAAGGCGCATCGCTTTACCCAGCAGGGAACGAATAAAACCAGAGGCTTCATTCAATGCCTTGATACCTTCTTTAACCATTTCTGAATCATGTCCTTCCACCAGAACATTCAAAAAGGTCACAAATACTTTGGCATAGGCCAGATCGCGGGAAACCTCAACACCAGAGACTGTCGCCATGCCGATACGCGGATCTTTAACTTCACGCTGTAAAATGATGGCAATCTCTTTTTGCATTTCTTGTGCAACGCGCTGAGTACGACTGAATTCTCTTGCCATTGTTATATCTCCTGACATTTTGGGGGGCATTAAGCCCCCCAAGAATGGAATAAATCTATTGGATAGATAATGGTATTAATCGATGGAGCGTTTAATTTCAATCACTTCAAAGACTTCAATCATATCGCCAACGCGAACATCATTGTAGTTCTTCACACCGATACCACATTCCATACCATTACGGACTTCGTTAACATCATCCTTGAAGCGACGCAAGGATTCCAGCTCGCCTTCGTAAATGACCACGTTATCACGCAGAACACGGATTGGGTTATTACGCTTGATGGAACCTTCTGTCACCATACAACCAGCGACAGCACCAAATTTCGGTGACTTAAATACGTCACGGACTTCGGCCAGCCCCATGATTTGCTGTTTGTATTCTGGTGCCAGCATACCGCTCATAGCCTGTTTGATTTCATCAATCAGGTTATAGATAACGGAGTAGTAACGCAGATCCAGACTTTCGTTTTCGATGACACGACGTGCAGATGCATCAGCACGAACGTTGAAGCCCAGAATAATAGCGCTGGATGCTGCTGCCAACGTTGCATCAGTTTCGGTGATACCACCTACGCCTGAACCGATGATTTTCACTTTTACTTCATCAGTAGACAGTTTCAGCAATGAATCACAAATTGCTTCACATGTACCTTGAACGTCAGTTTTCAGAACGATGTTCAGTTCAGATACTTTACCTTCTTCCATGTTAGCAAAAATGTTTTCCAGCTTAGCTTTGTGCTGACGAGCCAGCTTCACTTCACGGAATTTACCCTGACGGTACAGAGCCACTTCACGCGCTTTCTTCTCGTCACGAACAACTGTCGCTTCATCACCCGCAGATGGAACATTGGACAGACCCAAGATTTCCACTGGGATAGACGGGCCAGCAGAAGTCACTTCACGACCAAGTTCGTTACGCATCGCACGGATACGGCCATATTCGAAGCCACACAGAACGATGTCGCCTTTATTCAGCGTACCAGACTGAACCAGAATGGTCGCAACTGGGCCACGGCCTTTATCCAGGAAGGATTCAATGACCACACCATTTGCCATGCCACTGCGTACAGCGTTCAGTTCAAGAACTTCAGACTGAAGCAGGATTGCTTCCAGTAATTCATCAATACCAATACCTGCTTTAGCAGACACATTGATGAACTGGTTTTCACCGCCCCACTCTTCTGAAATGATGCCGTATTGTGACAATTCATTCTTCACACGATCTGGATCAGCTTCTGGTTTATCGATCTTGTTCACCGCAACGACAACAGGTACGTTTGCTGCCTTAGCATGCTGGATAGCTTCGACCGTCTGAGGCATTACGCCGTCATCCGCAGCCACAACCAGAACAACGATATCCGTTGCTTTCGCACCACGTGCACGCATGGAAGTAAACGCAGCATGGCCTGGGGTATCCAAGAAGGTGATCATGCCTTTTTCAGTTTTCACATGATAGGCACCAATATGCTGAGTAATGCCGCCCGCTTCACCGGAAGCCACTTTAGTGGAGCGGATATAATCCAGCAGGGAGGTTTTACCGTGGTCAACGTGACCCATGATGGTTACAACTGGTGCGCGAGATTCTGCCAGCGTTTCACCTGTATCACGATCACTCATCAGCGCTTCTTCCAGTTCGTTTTCACGACGCAGGATAACTTTGTGCCCCATTTCTTCGGCAACCATTTGTGCTGTTTCTTGATCGATGACTTGGTTGATAGTCACCACTGCTCCCATGTTCATCATAGTTTTGATGACTTGGGCGCCTTTGACTGCCATTTTGTTAGCCAGCTCAGCGACGGTAATGGTTTCACCAATCACAACATCACGGTTAACCGCTACAACAGGTTTAGTGAAGCTCTGCTGTAAAGTGCTCGGCTTGCGATGTTTGCCTTTGGTACGGCCTGCGCGCGCTTCTTCACGATCAGCTTTAGATTCAGAATGCTTGTTATTCTTCTTCTGACGGGTAGCTTTGCCACCACGGGTGCGGGAACGACGATCGCCTTCAACTTTGGCATCATTTTCATCTTCCGCATCGCGGGCATGACGAGAAGTCGTTACATGGTAGTCAGTACTGTCATTGGTATCAGAATTATCAGACCATTTGTCTTTGTTTTCTTCTGCCATTTTACGCGCTTCTTCTGCAACACGTTTCGCTTCCTCTTCCACCTTACGGCGCATTTCTTCTTCAGCTTTACGTTTTAAATTTGCAGCTTCAGCTTCGCGACGCGCTTTTTCATTTTGTTGCGCGGCAGACCCAGTCTGAACTGATTTTTGTTTGGTTTCGGTATGTTGCTTAGTCACTTTTTCTTTTTCCGCCGCCTCACGCTGAGAGGGTTTTGCCTCTTCACGTTTGGCTTTTTCTTCTGCTTCACGTCGAGCGCTCTCTTCTGCTTCACGTTTGGCTATTTCTTCAGCTTCACGTTTAGCTTGCTCTGCCGCGAGTTTTTTCGCTTCAGCTTCAAGCCGCGCCTTCTCTTCTACCTCGCGCCGAGCCTGCTCTTCCGCTTCACGCTGCGACTGTTCTTCCGCTTTAGCTTGTTCAACAGCGTCGCGGTTTACATATGTGCGTTTTTTGCGGACTTCAATCGCTACCGATTTACTTTTGCCACCGGTGCCAGGAACGTTTAGTGTACTGCGCGTTTTACGCTGTAGTGTTAATTTACCTGGCTGGCCGCCAGAACCACCTTGTTCGCGGTTCAAGTGAGCCAGCAAAGCTTCTTTTTCTTTCTGGGAAACAGAGTCAGTTGCGGTTTTCTGAATGCCAGCATCAGTGAACTGCTGGATTAGACGTTCTACCGATGTCTGGATCTCTTCTGCCAGTAATTTTACGGTTACCTCTGTCATTCTGTTCCTTCCTGCTACAGTTTATTTATGCATCATCGCCAAACCAACAGATATTTCGGGCTGCCATAATGAGTTCTCCTGCTTTCTCATCATTCAGTCCTTCGATATCAGATAAGTCGTCGATACCCTGCTCGGCAAGATCTTCCAGAGTACAGATGCCACGGGCAGCCAGGTCAAACGCCAAAGTACGCTCCATGCCGGGCAGATTCAATAAATCTTCGGCAGGCTGCTGATCACTAAGACTCTCTTTCTGAGCCAGTTCCAGCGTTGTCAAGGCCGCTTTTGCGCGCTCACGAAGAACTTCAACAGTTTCTTCATCAAGACCCTCTACTGCCAGAAGTTCATTGATTGGCACGTAAGCCAGTTCTTCCAGTGTAGAGAAACCTTCCTCGACCAATACGGTGGCGAAATCTTCATCAATGTCGAGATGCTTAGTAAATGTATCAATAGAAGCATGAGCTTCTGCCTGATGTTTTGCTTGCAGCTCTTCCGCAGTCATGACATTCAGTTCCCACTTGTCATCACCACGATGTTTTTTCAACAGCTGTGCTGCCAGACGAACGTTTTGACCATTACGGCCAATCGCCTGAGCAAGATTACTGTTTTCTACGGCAACATCCATCGTGCAGTTGTCTTCGTCGACCACAATAGATGCAACATCCGCCGGAGCCATTGCATTAATGACAAACTGTGCAGGGTTATCGTCCCACAACACGATGTCAATTCTTTCACCACCCAGCTCACTGGAAACTGCTTGTACCCTTGCACCACGCATACCTACGCAAGCGCCAACCGGATCAATACGCTTGTCATTGGTTTTCACTGCGATTTTCGCACGGGAACCAGGATCACGGGCAGCCGCTTTGATCTCAATGATCTCTTCACCAATTTCAGGCACTTCGATGCGGAACAGTTCAACCAGCATCTCAGGACGAGAGCGAGTAATGAAAAGCTGTGCACCACGAGCTTCAGGACGAACATCATACAGGACGCCGCGCACGCGGTCACCTGGACGGAAGTTTTCCCGTGGTAACATATCTTCACGTAAAATCACCGCTTCAGCATTATTACCTAAATCCAGGGTAATATTTTCGCGGTTCACTTTTTTGACCTGACCGGTCACGATTTCGCCCTGTTGTTCACGGAATTGGTCAACAACCATCGCGCGTTCAGCTTCACGTACTTTCTGTACGATAACCTGTTTTGCAGTCTGAGTCGTAATACGGTCAAAAGTTACTGATTCAATTTGATCTTCAATATAACCACCCAGTTCCATCTCTGGGTCTTCATATTTTGCTGCTTCCAACGTAATTTCACGTGTTGGCAGTGTGACTTCTTCTACAGCCAACCAACGGCGGAAAGTATCAAAATCACCGGATTTACGATCGATGCAAACACGAACGTCAATTTCCTGCTCATACTTTTTCTTGGTGGCTGTCGCCAGTGCAATCTCTAATGCTTCGAAGATTTTTTCGCGAGGGAGTGATTTTTCATTAGAAACCGCTTCCACAACAGCCAGAATTTCTTTATTCATCCTAGTTGCCTCATCCGAACTTTAAAAGTGGGGTACCAGGTTCGCTTTCTGGATGTTGCTCAGTGCGAACACTTCGTCTTTTCCATCCACCGTAACCGTTATCATTTCACCATCAACAGCCTTGATGATACCTTGCCATCTGCGACGGTTCTGCATTGCCATGCGTAACAATAAGCTGACTTCATCACCCACAAAACGCTGGTAGTGTTCAGCCTTAAACAGTGGACGCTCAAGCCCTGGTGAAGATATTTCCAGGTTATAAAGCACTGAAATCGGATCTTCAACATCAAGCACTGCACTGACCTGGTGGCTAACATCAGCACAATTATCCACAGTGATACCCTCTTCACTATCGATATAGACCCGCAGCGTTGACACGCGCGCGCGAATAAACTCCAGGCCAACTAATTCAAAACCCAAAGCTTCAACTGGTGCTGAAATCATCTCTGTTAATTTTTGCTCTAATGTGGACAAGCCCACCCCCAAGACATAAAAAAAGGGCTATATTAGCCCAGTAGTTCTGCTGTCAAATAACAAAAAACCCCGATACTCGGGGCTTTATGCAACTGGACCCTGTTTACTGCCAGTGGTCTCAACCAACTTCTCTCTATATCTTTCAAAGCAACCTTGCAAATTAGGATCGATATCTTAACGGCTGCTGGGTGACGACTCTGGAAAAGATACAGGTTGTTAAGAAGTGGTTGCGGGAGCCGGATTTGAACCGACGACCTTCGGGTTATGAGCCCGACGAGCTACCATGCTGCTCCATCCCGCGTTCGAAAACGTGGCAAATCTTACGCTGATAATACTAAAAACGCAAGTTTCTAGATTAATGGTGCCGAGGACGGGACTTGAACCCGTACGCCCGTTGTTTAGGCACTACCACCTCAAGGTAGCGTGTATACCAATTTCACCACCTCGGCACTGACTTTTTAGGACTGTTATTTTTAATGATTAGTTACATTAACTATTTAAAACGAACAATCCTATTTCAATTCTGTTACTGAAAGTTACTGCGGGATATCACTATTTGGTTTTGCTGGTGTTACTGGAACTTCTGCTTGTTTTTCAACTTTCACAGGTTCAGCAAGATTATCCCATTTACTGCTTGATCCAGTTTTATTGCTAGTCATGTTACCAAGAATCAGACTGATAACAATAAACAGCGTTGCTAAGATAGCCGTCATACGGGTCATAAAGTTGCCAGAGCCCGATGAGCCAAATAATGTGTTAGATGCACCCGCACCGAAAGAAGCACCCATATCAGCACCTTTACCCTGCTGTAGCAGAACCAGAGCAATTAGCCCGATACCAACCAGCAAGAATATACCTAAAAGAGCTTCATACATATGTTGTACCCGTTTCCTCGTGGGGTTTACCACACAGCTTATTAGCAGCAACGCAATTTCATAGCGACGCCACACTGCATCACCCGCTCACAAAATTAGAAAAATTAACTTATTGAGCGGGTTTGAATACTAACCAAAGCGTTTAAGACAAGCAAGGTTAATTTTAAATACTGGCTCTGATCGAAGAAAAAATCAACAAATTACCCCATTTTTTTCACGGCATCCGCAATACGATGCGCTAATGCTGTGACCTGTTCTTCATCTTCGCCTTCCACCATCACGCGGATTAACGGCTCTGTTCCTGATTTACGCAGCAGAACACGACCCTGACCATTTAATTCAGTCTCAACTGATTTCACAGCTTCAAGCACAGGTTCTGATTGCAGAGGATCGGTATTCCCCGTAAAACGAACATTAACCAAAATTTGAGGCAGAAGCTTCATACCGCTGCACAGGTCATACAGGCTCATGTTATTGCGTACCATTGCGCTCAGTACTTGCAACCCGGCGACAATACCATCACCTGTTGTGGTTTTATCCAGCAAAATAACATGGCCTGAATTTTCTGCGCCCAAACGCCAGCCTTTTTCCTGTAGCTTTTCCAATACATAGCGATCACCGACTTTCGCACGTTCAAACGGGATGCCAAGCTGTTTCAGTGCCAACTCCAGCCCCATATTACTCATCAACGTACCTACGGCACCGCCCCGCAACTGGCCTTGTCTCAATGCTTCGCGTGCGATGATGTAAAGAATCTGGTCGCCATCAACTTTATGGCCCAAATGATCGACCATAATGATGCGATCGCCATCGCCGTCAAATGCCAGACCAACGTCAGCCTGTTCTTCCAACACGCACTTTTGCAGTAAGCGAACATCTGTCGCGCCACACTCTTCATTGATATTGATGCCGTTCGGTTCACAACCGATGGTAATAACATCCGCTCCCAACTCTCTGAGCACATTTGGCGCAATGTGATAAGTCGCGCCGTTTGCACAATCCAGCACGATTTTTAGTCCATTCAGGCTTTGTTCGCTAGGGAATGTACCCTTACAAAATTCAATATAGCGACCCGCCGCATCAACAATCCTATTTGCTCGTCCCAGCTCGGCAGATTCCACACACGTCAGTGGTTTCTCCATTTCGGCTTCAATCGCTTCTTCAACATCATCAGGCAGCTTAGTCCCGTCAATGGAAAAGAATTTAATGCCGTTATCATAGTAAGGATTGTGGGAAGCAGAAATGACAATTCCAGCTTCTGCACGGAAAGTACGTGTCAGATATGCCACGGCAGGTGTCGGCATAGGGCCAGTAAAAGATGCTGATAAACCCGCTGCGGCCAACCCTGCTTCCAGCGCTGACTCCAGCATATAGCCTGATATTCGGGTATCTTTACCAATGATAATTTTGCGTGAACCATGGCGGGCCAAGACTTTTCCCGCAGCCCAACCAAGTTTCAAGACAAAGTCAGGGGTAATTGGGGTATTGCCCACTTTGCCACGGATACCGTCAGTACCAAAATATTTACGGCTACTCATAAAGTTATTTTCCTTTGCTGAACGTATTCTTTGCTCACAGCGTGTTTTTTGCTGACATCGTGTTTTTTACTGACGTCGTGTTCCGTGCAGACAGTGTTGCCTGAACAATTTGCATTGCCTGTACGGTTTCTTTTACATCATGCACACGAATAATTTGGGCGCCTTGCATGGCTGCAATCACAGCACAAGCAACACTTCCTGTCACACGCTCCTGCGGTAGGACATGAAGTAATTGACCAATCATCGATTTACGTGACATTCCTGCCAGAACCGGCAAGCCCAAATGATGGAATTCCTGCAAATGAGCCAATAGCTGATAATTATGCGATAAGTTCTTACCAAAACCGAAGCCAGGATCAAGAATCAGGTTGTTTTTTGCGATTCCCGCCGCAATACAAAGCTCAATTTGGCCGTTCAGGAATGTTTTTACTTCCGATAAGACATCTTCATAATGAGGTTCAGCCTGCATCGAGCGTGGTTGCCCCTGCATATGCATCAAGCAGATCGGCAACCCGGTTTGTGCCGCCGCATCAAGTGCCCCCGGCTCCTGCAACGCCCGAATATCGTTGATGATATGAGTTCCGGCTTTGGCTGATTCCTTCATAACGACAGCTTTTGAAGTGTCTACAGAAATCCAGGCATCAAAGCGCTGTGCCAGTGCCTCAATCACCGGAATAACGCGATCCAGCTCTTCTTGTTCACTCACCTCATCTGCGCCAGGGCGTGTCGATTCTCCTCCCACATCAATAATGGTTGCACCATCCTCAATCATTTGAGCGGCATGTCTCAGTGCCGTATCAACAGTATTATGGGTTCCGCCATCAGAGAAAGAATCAGGAGTCACATTCAGAATTCCCATCACTTGTGGGCAAGAGAGATCGAGGACACTGCCTCTGGCTGTCAGTTTCATCGCTAGGGGGCCTTAATGTCAAAACCCCAGGCGGAACCTGGGGTTTAATTTAAGAAGTACAGTCCGTCAAATCCAAGGGCAATAATTTGTCATTACCCTTGGTTTGATAAGATCGTTCACCTCGTTATGCAGTTGGATTGTCATCCGCAGGTTTCGCAGTTTGTTGCGGAGATGATGGAGTATGGTTGTTATTACCACCATTATTTCCACCTTCCCAACCTGCCGGCGGACGTACTGCTGTTCGATTCATCAAGTCATCAATCTGAGGGGCATCAATGGTTTCATACTTCATCAATGCATCTTTCATTGAGTGAAGAACATCCAAATTATCCATCAGAATCTGACGTGCACGTATATAGTTACGATCGACGATAGCTTTCACTTCCTGATCAATTAAACGCGCAGTGTCTTCAGACATATGTTTCGCTTTAGCAACTGAACGACCGAGGAAAACTTCACCTTCTTCTTCCGCATACAGCAATGGCCCCAGTTTTTCTGAGAAACCCCATTGTGTCACCATGTTACGCGCAATGGATGTTGCCACTTTAATATCATTGGATGCGCCAGTAGAAACGCTGTCTACACCATAGATAATTTCTTCGGCTAAACGCCCGCCGTATAAGGTTGAAATCTGGCTTTCCAATTTCTGGCGGCTGGCGCTGATTTGATCGCCTTCTGGTAAGAAGAACGTCACACCTAACGCACGACCACGAGGGATAATCGTAACTTTATGAACAGGATCGTGCTCTGGCACCAAGCGGCCGATGATGGCATGGCCTGCTTCATGATATGCCGTGGATTCTTTCTGTTCTTCCGTCATTACCATTGAACGGCGTTCCGCGCCCATCATGATCTTGTCTTTGGCTTTTTCGAACTCAACCATAGAAACAACGCGCTTGTTACCACGAGCAGCAAACAGAGCGGCTTCGTTCACAAGGTTGGCCAAATCCGCACCAGAGAAACCCGGTGTGCCACGAGCAATGATAGATGCGTCAATATCAGTATCCAAAGGGATACGACGCATATGAACTTTCAGAATTTGCTCACGGCCACGTACATCCGGCAGACCAACAACGACCTGACGGTCAAAACGGCCCGGACGTAACAATGCAGGGTCAAGTACATCAGGACGGTTAGTTGCTGCGATAACGATAATACCTTCGTTACCTTCGAAACCATCCATTTCAACCAGCATCTGGTTAAGTGTCTGTTCACGTTCATCGTGTCCGCCACCTAAACCAGCACCACGCTGACGTCCTACTGCATCAATTTCGTCGATAAAGATGATGCAAGGTGCAGCTTTCTTCGCTTGTTCAAACATATCACGAACACGGGAAGCCCCCACACCAACAAACATTTCAACGAAGTCAGAACCAGAGATGGTAAAGAAAGGCACTTTCGCCTCACCCGCGATAGCTTTAGCCAACAGCGTCTTACCCGTACCCGGCGGGCCAACCATCAAGATACCTTTCGGGATCTTACCACCCAGTTTTTGGAAACGACCAGGTTCACGCAGGTATTCAACCAATTCACCTACTTCTTCTTTTGCTTCGTCACAACCAGCAACATCGGCAAATGTGGTTTTGATTTGGTCTTCGGTCAACATACGGGCTTTGCTTTTACCAAAAGACATCGCCCCTTTACCGCCACCACCTTGCATCTGGCGCATAAAGAAGATCCAGACGCCAATCAGCAGTAGCATTGGGAACCATGAAATAAAGAGGGTTGCTAACAGGCCTTGTTGTTCTGGTGGTTCGCCAACAACTTTTACCTGTTTATTGAGTAGGGTATCCAGCAGCTTTTCATCCGGAATTGGCATATAAGTGCTGTATTTTCCACCGTTGTCTTTCTTAGTGAAATCAATGTCACGACCCGAAATACGTACTTCGCTTACTTGATTCTGCGATATTTCATTGATGAAACTAGAGTAATCAACCCTACGACCACTGGAATCGCTGGGACCAAAACTCTGGAACAATAACATCAAGACAACTGCGATGACTAACCAGAGAATCAGGTTTTTCGCCATGTCACTCAAGGGATTAACCTCATATTACAACTGTGTTAACAAATAGTAGTCAGGGTACTACACTTTCCGCCCTGTCGCTACAATGTATACTTCACGTGATCGTGCCCGCGAAGCTTCTGGTTTACGAATTTTTATCTTCGTAAAAAGGGAGCGTATTTCCCTCAGGTATTCATCAAAGCCCTCTCCCTGAAACACTTTGACAATAAAACTGCCCCCAGGGGCCAGCACATCACGACACATATCCAACGCTAACTCAATCAGATACATGGATCGGGGGATATCGACCGCGGGGGTTCCACTCATATTGGGAGCCATATCCGACATGACGACCTGGACTTTATTATCACCAACTCTTTCAAGCAATGTTTTCAATACAAGTTCATCACGAAAATCTCCCTGAAGGAAATCGACCCCAACTATCGGATCCATCGGCAAAAGATCACAGGCAATCACTCGCCCGTTATTGCCAATCTGACTGACTACGTATTGAGACCACCCACCCGGAGCAGCACCTAAATCAACAACGGTCATGCCCGGTTTAAAGATTTTGTCGCTTTGCTGTATCTCATCAAGTTTAAACCAAGCGCGAGAGCGAAGCCCTTTTTTCTGTGCCTGCAGAACATATTTATCACTAAAATGTTCCTGTAACCAGCGACTTGAGCTTGCTGAGCGTTTTTTATTGGCCATTGTTCTTTCCAACTATACTAAAAAAAAGCCTTACTTTTTTGCGCTCTCTTATCAAACCACACCACACTATTTATGGTGATAGATATGAGATGGCGGTAGAATATGTCGTTTTCAATCCCAACTAAGCAAAAAACGATGACTCTTAACAAAAAACAAGTTCAATTCCTGAAAAGTCTCGCTCATTCATTAAAGCCTGTTGTTATGATCGGCAACAATGGGTTGACCGAAGGCGTATTAGCTGAAATCGAACAAACTCTTTCGCATCACGAGCTTATCAAAGTCAAAGTTGCAGGCGAAGACCGCGAAGTAAAAACTTTGATCGCTGAAGCGATTGTTCGTGAAACTGGTGCACATAATGTGCAAATTATAGGAAAAATTCTAGTTCTCTACCGTCCATCAAAAGAACGCAAGATTAGTCTACCTAAATAATCACGGCATATTTATACAAAAATGCCATAGTAAGCTATTTCTTTATCATGATAAAAAAGGCCAAGTCTGGCCTTTTTTATTCCATGTAAACGTAATAGCCGATTACCATGGTATTTATCAGATGTAATCCACATTCAAAACTTCGTATTCCACCTGGCCGCCTGGCGTGGTGATAACAACAGCATCATCCACTTCTTTGCCAATCAAGCCACGGGCAATAGGTGAATTCACAGAAAGCAGATTTTCTTTGATATTCGCCTCGTCATCACCCACGATACGGTAAGTTTGCTCTTCATCTGAATCCACATTCAGTACCTTTACCGTTGCCCCAAAGATCACCCGACCATTGTTAGTCATCTTCGTGACATCAATCACCTGAGCATTAGAAAGTTTGGCCTCAATTTCCTGAATACGGCCTTCACAGAAACCCTGCTGCTCACGAGCGGCATGATATTCCGCATTTTCTTTCAAATCACCATGCTCACGCGCATCGGCGATTGCAGTAATAATTTGAGGGCGACGTACAGTTTTCAAATGTTCTAATTCTTCGCGCAATTTATCCGCGCCACGTACCGTCATCGGAATTTGTTTCATTTATCAAACCTCTAAATCAATCCTAAGCCCAAACACATCTTCCTGATTTTTTGTAATAACAGCACAATGAGCACACCCTATCAGGCGGGGCCTCCAGACAATAAAAGGAGTGTAAACCCAGCATAATCTGAAGTTCACATGCATATTTTAACTACTAATCTATCATTCTAACGTAGAGTTGATGATGGATCATCGTTTACTTTTCCTTAAATTGCACCTTAGTATTATTAGTACGAATATTCTTGGAATACATCCAACTTCATATGCGAGATCTATGGCTCTTTTAAAAATTACCAGCAGAATAGCTTGTATGCTCAGTTTGAGCCTGAATGTTTTCAGTGCAAATGCTTCTTCAATTGAGGAAAATACTCAGTATTTGCCGATGGGAACTCATTTCTCATTTATTGCCCAAAAAGTCAGCTCAAAAACGCCATTAGTTGATTATCATGGGCAACAAATGGCATTACCGGCAAGCACACAAAAAATTGTGACGGCGTTGGCAGCTCTGCTACAACTTGGTAAGGATTACCGTTTTAACACCACACTGGAAAGTGATGCCAGTATCTCGAATGGCATCTTAGAAGGTAACCTGACCGCCCGTTTTGTAGGTGACCCGATGCTAACGCGCTCGCAACTGCGCAACATGGTCGAAACTTTAAAACAATCAGGTATCAAACAGATTAATGGCGACCTCATCATAGATGTTTCCATTTTCGCCAGCCATGATAAAGCGCCCGGCTGGGTATGGAATGATATGACCCAGTGTTTCAGTTCCCCTCCATCCGCTGCAATTGTGGATAAAAACTGTTTTTCAGTTTCACTTTACAGTTCAGAGAAACCCGGCGGACTGGCATCTGTCCGTATCCCCTCTTTTTACCCTGTTAATGTTTTCAGTGAAGTAAAAACATTAGCCAAAGGCTCGCCAGAAGCAAAATACTGTGAACTGGACGTCACTTCAGGTGACCTAAATCGATATACTCTCACCGGCTGCCTGACTCAACGTGATGAGCCTCTCCCATTAGCATTCGCCGTTCAAAATGGTGCAAGTTATGCGGGTGCGATTCTGAAAAATGAATTGAGTATTGCCGGTATTGAGTTAAACGGTGCTATACGACGCCAGTCAATTCCTCAACGGCCAGAAAAAATTCTCGCCCTGAATCGATCAATACCATTGCACAACATGCTTTCAATCATGTTGAAAAAGTCAGACAACATGATTGCTGATACCCTTTTCCGTACCCTTGGCCATCGCTATTTTAACGTTCCGGGAACATGGCGTTCTGGCTCTGACGCAGTTCGTCAGATTTTGAAACAAAAAGCCGGCATTGATTTAGGCAATACTGTCATGGTGGATGGTTCCGGCCTTTCTCGCCATAATTTAATTAAGCCTGCAACCATGATGGAGATCTTACAATTTATTGCCCAACACGATAATGAATTAGATTTCATCTCCATGCTGCCTAAAGCTGGCTATGATGGTACTCTGGCTTATCGCCCCGGTCTGCATGAAGCAGGGCTGGATGGTAAGGTATTCGCCAAAACAGGTTCATTGCAAGGGGTTTATAATCTGGCAGGATTCATGACCGCCGCCAGTGGGCAGCAAATCGCTTTCGTCCAATTTATTTCTGCTTACTCCGTTTCTCCCGACAATCAACGAACCCGCCGTGTTCCATTAGCGCGTTTCGAAAATCATTTATATAAGTCGTTATACCTGAGCCATTGATCAAACGAAAAAGGGCGCGAAAAACAGCGCCCTTTTGACATGTTCGAACATCAGATATGAAGACTAGTGTTTATAGATAAACTCAATACCTTCGTCGTCTTCTTCGTCCCAGTCATCATCCAAATCATCATCAGATGATGATTGCTGTAACTGTTCCTTGTGGTAATCATCCCACATGAATTCAACTTTTTCAGGTTGGGATTCTTCCGACGCTTCTAAGCTACGAGGCTGGGTTTTCATAAATTCCATAATATCCCAACAAAGCTCTTTCACACCCTGACGGTTCACGGCTGAGATCATGTAATAATCACCTTCCCAACCAAGTTCATCAGCAATGGCTTTAGCCCGCTGCTTAGCGTTTTCTGGGTCCGTCAGATCAACTTTGTTGAATACCAACCAGCGCGGTTTTTCTGCCAGTTTTTCACTGTACTTATGCAGCTCTTTGATGATGATACGCGCATTTTCAATCGGAGCAGACTCATCGATCGGACAGAGATCAATCAAGTGCAGCAATACGCGGCAACGTTCCAGATGCTTCAGGAAGCGAATACCTAAACCAGCGCCTTCTGATGCACCTTCAATCAAACCCGGAATATCTGCTACCACAAAGCTTTGCTCGCTATCCATGCGCACAACGCCAAGGCTTGGAACCAGTGTTGTAAATGGATAATCGGCTACTTTGGGTTTAGCTGCCGAAACAGCACGAATAAAGGTGGATTTACCTGCGTTTGGCATCCCCAGCATGCCCACATCAGCCAACAGCATCAGCTCCAGCATCAGTTCACGGCTTTCACCCGGAGTTCCCATTGTTCTTTGACGAGGAGCACGGTTTACAGAAGATTTAAAGCGGGTATTGCCAAGACCATGGAAACCGCCTTTTGCAACCATAAAACTCTGTTCATGGTGCAGCATGTCTCCAAGCACTTCGCCTGTGGCAATGTCACGCACGCGGGTTCCGACTGGAACCTTGATGGTAATATCCTGACCGCGTTTACCTGTACAATCGCGGCTTTGTCCATTTTGACCACGTTCAGCACGGAAGGATTTTTCAAAACGGTAGTCAATCAGCGTATTGAGGTTTTCATCTGCCAGCAAATAAACGTCACCGCCATCACCACCATCACCGCCGTCCGGCCCACCTTTTGGAATATATTTCTCACGACGGAAGCTGACGCAACCATTGCCACCATCTCCCGCTACAACCAGTATCCTGGCTTCATCTACAAATTTCATCATTTTTCTCCGTAGGATAGCCACTGTAAAGCTGGATGGCAGCTAGTACCCAGAGATGGCGTAATCCAGAATATAAAAAGCCCTGCAACGCATTGCAGGGCTTCCGATTCGATTAAGATTCAAAAAACTTATTCAGCTTCGATGCTGATAAATTTACGGTTTTTTGGACCTTTAACTTCGAATTTAATTTTCCCGTCAGCTAATGCGAACAGGGTGTGGTCACGGCCACAACCTACGTTGTTGCCTGCGTGGAATTTAGTACCACGTTGACGAACGATGATGCTGCCTGCCAAAACAGACTCACCACCAAAACGTTTTACACCCAGACGTTTGCTTTCAGAATCGCGACCGTTACGAGTCGAGCCGCCAGCCTTTTTGTGTGCCATTAATCTGCTCTCCTAAAATCTTAAGCGATGCCAGTGATTTTAACATCGGTGAACCACTGACGGTGGCCCTGTTGCTTACGGCTGTGTTTACGACGACGAAACTTAACGATTTTAATTTTCTCGCCACGACCGTGAGTAACAACTTCAGCTTTAATTTTAACGCCTTCAACTACTGGAGCGCCGATTTTGATGTCTTCACCATTCACGACCATCAGCACCTGGTCAAACTCAACAGTTTCACCTGTTGCGATGTCCAGCTTTTCCAAGCGAATTGTTTGGCCTTCGCTTACTCGGTGTTGTTTACCACCACTTTGGAAAACTGCGTACATATAAACTCCGCTTTCCGCGCACCCCCTAAAATTCTTTCCAGAGCGCGCTATAAAATATTCACAATAGGGCGCGAATTCTACGCAAAAACCGTTTGGAAGACAAGTGCAGAATTAGAACAGATGAGAAAAAAACGGAGTTTTTCAATTGTCATTTATTTGAACGGTTTTTCAAGTACAATCGATGTATCTTGATATCTATTGATATGCTAATTAATGAGCACAGCTCTGAATCAGAGTCCAAAGCCAAAACATGAATTTAGAATCGATAATAAAACTTACCGCTGATGACATGGCAGCGGTTAATGAAACCATTCTTAACCAATTAAGCTCTGACGTTACGTTGATCAACCAACTTGGTTACTACATTATCAGCGGTGGTGGCAAACGCATTCGACCGATGATCGCAGTGCTGGCGGGCAAGGCGCTCCATTGCGAAGATGAGAAGCACATCAAAGTCGCCGCTTTAATTGAGTTTATCCATACCGCAACCTTGTTGCATGATGATGTCGTTGATGAATCTGACATGCGACGCGGCAAAGCAACAGCCAACGCCATTTACGGCAATGCAGCCAGTGTCCTTGTGGGAGATTTCATCTATACGCGCTCATTTCAGATGATGACCGATCTTGATTCGATGCGCGTATTGAAACTGATGTCTGATGCCACAAATGTGATTGCTGAGGGTGAAGTTATGCAGTTGATGAACTGCAACGACCCAGATATTTCCGAAGATGATTATATGCGCGTTATCTACAGTAAAACGGCTCGCCTGTTTGAAGTTGCTGCGCATTCAGCAGCCATTCTTGCCAATGCAACTCCAGAGCAAGAAATCGCCTTGCGTGATTATGGCCGTTATCTTGGCACTGCGTTTCAACTCATTGATGATCTTCTGGATTACGATTCTGATAACAACACGCTCGGTAAGAACACAGGGGACGACCTGAACGAAGGCAAACCAACATTGCCGCTTTTGCACGCCATGAACCATGGAACGCCAGAACAATCGGCACTGATACGCAGCGCCATTGAACAAGGCAATGGCCGCCATTTGCTGGATACTGTACTGGCAACAATGAAACAGTGTGGTTCACTCAAATACACCCGCCAACGGGCGGAGGAAGAAGCGGATAAGGCAATTTCAGCGTTGCAAATACTGGAAGACACTCCATACAAGGCGGCCCTGATAGGTTTAGCCCATGTCGCAGTACAACGACTTTCCTGAGCTTAAATCAACCAGTATCCCAGCTTGTTCAATCTGGGATACTGTCTTTATTATCAATATCTTGAATGATTGCGTATTGGACGAGGCTCGCTAGCCCTTTTCTTAAAATAAATTTAACTATTCTTTCCCTTTCCGACTTGGTCAGCTGGTAATAAGCTTCTACCCAAATCATAAACGGGTCCTGTCGTTTATTTCGGTAATACTCGACCGAATTCTCACTGACAGTCAGTACATTCAGAACTTCTTCTGGCAAGCTGTTGACATTATATTCAAGCGCCTTTCCCTGCACCCCACGCTTACGGCGTTGTTCCCAACCCTCGCGTCTTGCCATCAGGTTGACTCCTTGGGGAGACGATGGCAGCCCTGCGAGGCTGATGAGTTCCTTTGCAGAATACCATTCTTTTTTCATCTCTTTCTCCTCGCTTTGTACCGGAGCAGTGAAGAGAAAGCCAAATTTTAAACAGTTGGCTTTTCAAAAGCTGCCTCAAGTAGCTGTGATTTTTTCCAAAAAGCTTCTTATGCCATCTCGTAATATCACTTCGGTAATTACCTCCTTTTCTTCCTCGGTGAGTAAATTAAATGCACTCACCCAAATGGATAAAGGATCTTGCTTCTGAATCTGATATTCCGCTGGTATTTCATGAAGTTCCAAAGCCTCCAAGGTTGATTCAGGGAAACAAGAATAATGGTATTCAATCGCCCTTCCTTGAACACCTGTTCGTTTTTGCCTCAACCATTCTTCACGTTTTGCTCTGGCATTAACTCCTTGTGGTGATCTAGGTAACTCGCCTACACCGGTCAACTCCATTGCCGTATACCACTCTTTTTTCATAATGTTTCTCTATTTTTGTAACCAAGTTCAAAAAAGAAGTTATTAAGAAAAAATTAGAAATATTTTTAGAAAAAATAATGTTATTTTATTTTCTTAATAACAGATTCGTGTTCGTTATTAATTTCACACTAACGCTTTAGTTATACCACTAATGTGGCTTCAAATTTAATAGGAAAGGATTAAAAAAATGATTTCTATGAAATCTGATTGGCATCCTGCTGATATTATTGCTGCTTTACGTAAACGTGGAACGACACTGGCAGCTGTTTCTCGTGAAGCGGGTCTAAGCTCATCAACTTTGGCGAATACACTTTCTCGCCCATGGCCCAAGGGAGAATGGATAATAGCGAATTATTTAGAATTACATCCGTCTGAAATATGGCCAAGCCGCTATTTCAATCCACATACGGGAGAACTATTAGAAAGAAAAGTCAGAGATAAAAAGAATAATTAGCTATCAAATTAATTATCCAAAGAAAAACCGCTAGTTATTTTCGAACTAGCGGTTTTAGTTATCTAATACATTTAACTTAATTCGTATATTAATAAATTACGAATTAAATAAATTAACTATTAATAAATTGTTCGCCTAACTCAATATCTTTATTCAAAACATCCAGCATGTTATCTAATGACTGCTGTTCGAAAGCACTCAACTTGCCAATATCTAAATGTTCTTCGATACCATTTTTACCCAAGCGAACAGGCTGAGCAAAGAAACGAGCATATTGACCGTCACCTTCGACATAGCTGTATTCGATAACATTGCTTTCGCCTTGCAGACCACGGATCAGAGAAAGTCCTAAACGTGCCGCTGCCTGTCCCATAGACAGAGTTGCCGATCCGCCACCTGCTTTCGCCTCAACCACTTCAGTGCCCGCGTTCTGGATACGTTTGGTCAATGCTTCAATTTCTTCATCAGTGAAGCTAACACCTGGAATTTGAGACAGCAGTGGCAGAATAGTTACGCCTGAGTGCCCACCAATCACCGGAACTTCCAGTTCTTCTGCTTTTTTGCCTTTCAGTTCAGCAACAAAAGTATTGGAGCGGATGACATCCAGTGTTGTCACACCGAACAGACGATTTTTATCGTAAACACCTTCTTTTTTCAGAACCTCAGCTGCGATCGCCACAGTGGTATTAACCGGGTTAGTGATAATTCCGATTAATGCTTTTGGCGCAGTTTTAGCAATCTGTTGAACCAGATTACGAACGATCCCAGCATTGATATTAAACAGATCGGAACGATCCATACCAGGCTTACGTGCCACACCCGCAGAAATCAATACCACATCTGCGCCTACCAAAGCAGGGGTTGCATCTTCACCAGCAAAACCAGTGACTTTGACTTCCGTTGGGATATGGCTCAGATCGGCTGCCACACCCGGAGTCACCGGAGCAATGTCATACAAGGAAAGTTCTGAACCTGAAGGAAGCTGGGTCTTGAGTAGAAGGGCAAGTGCCTGACCAATACCACCGGCTGCACCGAGAACTGCAACTTTCATCCTGATACTCCTTAAATAAGTGCTGTAAAAAAACTTAAACCTGTTTGGTCAAGAGAGTGCTTTCATTTTTCCATCATCACTACAGTGACAAAATGATGGCAAAGCAAACCCTCAATCCCATTCATCACTACGTTCTAAAAACAATCTGTTAACAGCCAATTATCTACCTAATGGCCTTATGATGGAACACCAAAGTTACTTTATTCTAGACAAAAGGCTTATCTGTTAATGAGATAACGGACACTATTTTGAGAATTATTCCAATAATATGACTAATAGTCCGCTTGATCTTCTTACACTTCACTTCCACATAAAAAATACAATTTAATTAACAATACATTTACTAAGCTTAATAGTTGGGAAAAATCAGTAAAAATGACATATTTAATCTGGGCCTGATGGCTCGGACAGCATCAAGTAATGCGGATTTAAAACTGTCATTTATTGTAGGATAGAATTGCAGCCTACGGGATGTACTTAAGATAAAAGCTAAGCCCGGAACAAATAGAAAACAGCAGCAACAAGAGGCTCAAAAGCACAATCAGCTGGCATCCCATAATGTGAGGACATGATGAGATGATAAACCAACTGAGTCCCAAATTAGGAAATATGCTTCAATAGCGTATATGTGCATGGCAGTGTTGCACAAGGAAATGCTATTGAAGGGCTATCAGATGTAATTCTCACTCAAAATGTCGATAGTGGTGTAAAACAAATATTTTGTGATATGCGTGATAAGACCACTATAAATCATTCAGTTTTAATTAAGGCAAACTTTGATCGTATTCATAAGATGTTCTCCCGGAATTCAGTACATCGGAAAAAAATGATACTGTTTGCCGCTGAAAAAAGGGATGTCCATCACATAATATTGAGGTATCTGAAATTATTACCCCACTTAAACTCTTATAAGATGCCAAAACGTCTCATTTCGTAGTCTTCTTAGCGGTAATTGTCAATATTATGAGCCTTTGGTGATTTTCAGTTGCAATTAATATGGGCCAAAAAACCGGATGAATGAGAGCATGACTGTTTTTAATTGCGAGCCATTACAAATACAGTCTTATTTGTATCTGAATTTTATAGTGTGTATGCTAGTTGTATATTTCCAGTTACGGATCTCACATGAAAATATATACCTTCCCTAAAAGTCGCTCATTAAGAGTTTTATGGACATTAGAAGAGCTGGGCGTATCGTACGATACGATAAAAGTTGATCTACTTAACGATAGCCCTAACGTTACATCTCCTCATTCTCGAGGAAAAGTTCCTTTTATGGTGGATGGCGATATATCGATAGAAGAAACATTAGCGATATGTCTTTATTTATGCGAGAAATACCCAGAAAAAAGCCTTTATTCGACTGATTTAAAAGAAAAATCAAGCATCAATTCCTGGCTTAGCTTTGCTCTTACAGACTTAGAATCTCCAATCTGGAATTTACTAAAACAACTGATTTTTATCCCCGAAGAAAAACGCTCTTTAGAATTAGTTAATTACTTTAGAAAAGAATCCGAGAAAGTAATTAACCAACTGAAATTTGATAAGAGCAGTGAGTGGATTGCAGGTAATAACTTTACCTTAGCGGATATTTTTATGTCACATACGCTTCTTTGGGCTAAATTATGTGGTATCAGCATAAGTCCAGCTATCAACGATTACATCAATAGAACAACTAACCGAGCATCGTATTTAAAGGCTCAAGAGAAAAATAATCAGTAAACTTAAAGAATAGAAGCCTGCCATTAGCAGGCTTTTTAACATAACACTGCTTTATAAGAAATAAAAAAATTACACTGAGTAGTTTCTAAGTTTAATCACTTTGGTATAGGATAGTTTAAATTTAACTCATGGAGATAATTTTTGTGAAAGATAGCACTTCGGTAGATAAAGAATTTACAGGATTTAATGCCTTTAACTTAATTTCTTGGATTGCTGTTATTGGTGGGATAGGTGTTTACCTCGCAGGGCTTTGGCGTTCAGATATGCAATTAAATGAAAAAGGATATTACTTTTCAATACTCCTTTTAGGGTTATTTTCTTCAATTTCAATACAAAAAACAGTAAGAGATAAAATTGATAATATACCTACAACACAAGCATATTATATTGTTTGTATTATCATTTTTTTTGCCTCTATAGCATTAATGGCTATTGGTTTGCTTAATGCTGACTTACTGCCTAGTGAAAAAGGATTTTATGGGATTGCTTTTTTCTTGTGTTTATTCGGTTCCATTGCTGTACAAAAAAACATTAGGGATATGGAGCACATTAAATCACCAATAAAAAAAGAATTTAATACTAAATTAATCAGTGAAGATGATTGAAGAAAAGGCCCGCTTAATGCTAATACCGCTCGCTTAAGCACGAGCGGTATTAACCTCTCCAGTTGGTTTTTTGCTTTTTGTCGTATAAACAGAATCATTTCACCAATAATGTTCGAATAAGTTTAACGCTGGTTTTCTTAGCCATCAGCTGCCGCGTTTCCCTCTGATAATCTCAGCAATACGCGCACGGGAAAGATTAAGCGCCTCGCCTAGTTTTACCTGAATAATATTCAGTGGCTTTAAAAATTCCTCTGAGAGCATTTCACCCACAGTCGTCGATTCTATTAAAATAGTATCGATAACAACGCCTACTGTTAATCTCTTCGGGTTGAATTTCCCGTCTCTTGGAGTAGTGACTAGGTAGCTGCGATAACTGTCAACACATGCAGAGCTGTCGCAGCCCCGCATTTATTATTGTTTAATGCTCTGAATTGACTTGCAACGTTTCATCCAGATCGCCGTATGAAACGATCCCGGACGTGTCAATTTGATTTTCCAACTGACGCAGATCATAAGCACTTTGGAGGCGTAACCAAAACTCAGGTGTGCTTCCCAGTGCGGCGGCAATACGAATTGCTAACGACGGGGTCAACGCGGTCTTACCCGCAAGAAAACGCGATACAGTAGCAGGCGTTACTCCGATATTGATTGCAAAGCGGCGACCACTCACACCCATATCCGCCAAATCTCTGGCGATAATCTCTCCCGGATGAGAAATTTTAAACTGTCTCATTAGTGATAATCCTCATAATTCAAAATGTAAGCATCACCGTTAATGAACTGAAAAGTAATGCGCCAAATAGATTCTATCTTCCCAGAAACTATATCCCGACGTTCCGGCAACATGATGTTGCCATGTTATACTGGCATATCTTATAGAAACCATTTCTTCGGGCTGATGATTGTCATGACTGAATTTCAAGCTCTTCGTTATTCGATATCGCAACACCAAGTAAAGGAGAGGATTTGTCTATTGGCTTAATAAATGATACGGGTCGATGGTTAACGTCACTCATCCTTGTTATTTCATGCTCAAAAGAAAGAATAAGCACTTCGTCTTCATGCCCAATTTGATATTTATTCCCAATAGAGTCAAGGGAGGAGCACCCTGCCGATATCAGCCCTTGTTTTTTTTCCGTTTATCGTTGCATAAATTAATTGACTTTATTTTTCAGTTAGAACACGTTTTTTTTTGCTGTCTATGATGGCGTTGCGCTACGATTTCTCCCGCTTAAGGGCGGTTATGGAAGATGAGGTTAGCTTAATACCCAATGGAGATTATTTTCAATACGCCAATGGCTGCGCACTGCCTGAGCGAAACTGTCTTCTGTCAATGTGTCCGAATTTATTAAAGCACAACACCACCTTAAGCCCTATCAATTGGTGCAGCCACCTTCTGAAAATGACAACCAGTATGGCTATAGGAGAGGATACTCAATTATGCTCTATATTTGGGTTTTTTCGTCTCTTTCTTGAATAAAAATTCACTCTTTTGCATAATGTCTGCCTTATAACGGATTCAACGATGGTGAAATATGCGTGTTCCTTCGAAACAGGAAGATTTGGTAAAAGCTTTCAAGGCATTATTGAAAGAGGAAAAATTCAGCTCTCAAGGTGAAATTGTTGCAGCACTTCAGGACGAAGGGTTTGAAAATATCAACCAATCTAAAGTTTCCAGAATGCTGACGAAATTCGGAGCTGTCAGAACCCGTAATGTAAAAATGGAAATGGTCTACTGTTTGCCGGCAGAACTGGGCGTTCCCACAGCCACCAGTCCATTAAAAAATCTGGTATTAGATGTCGATTATAACCATAGCATTGTCGTCATACGTACTAGCCCGGGGGCAGCACAATTAATTGCACGCCTGCTAGATTCATTGGGTAAAGCAGAAGGTATTCTTGGCAGTATTGCGGGAGATGACACTATTTTCTCCACACCAGCACAAAACTTCACGACAAAACAGCTCTATGAAGCCCTTCTCAACCTGTTTGACCAAGAACTTTAATCTGGTACTGTCACATACTTATAAAACCAGCGAATATCAGCGCAGACTAAAAGAGGATCGTCCGACAGGTGCGATCCTCTTACATCAATGAACTGCCCGATTAGGCCGCGTTTGCTTTCTTCGCTAATTCAGCCAGCAATTTCTCATGGATGCCATCGAATCCACCGTTGCTCATAATCAGGATGTGATCGCCCGGCTGCGCCGTTTCAACAATCATCCTAACCAAAACATCAATGTCAGCGCTCCAACGAGCGGGTTGAATACACTGTTCAGCAATTTCAACCACCTGCCACGGAATATTGACGGGTTGATAAAGAAAGACTTCATCGGCACGTCCCATGGAAGGGGCGATATCATTTTTACTCATCCCCATTTTCATGGTATTCGACCGGGGTTCCAATACGGCAAGGATCCGTGCCATTCCGCCTACTTTACTTCGCAGTGCTTCCAGTGTGGCTAAGATAGCCGTTGGATGATGCGCAAAATCATCATAAACCGAAATCTGATTGACTTCTCCACGCAGTTCAAGGCGGCGACGGGCATTGATAAATTCTCCCAGTGCCTGACAGGCATCCACAGGTTGAACTCCAACATGATGGGCGGCTGCAATCGCAATCAATCCATTATGCATATTGTGCTCACCAACCAATGACCAGTTCACTTCACCCACCCATTCACCATGATGGAATACTTGGTAATGGCTGCTATCCTGACTGATTTTTTTCGCCTGCCAGTTTCCGGTTTCGCCAAGCTGCTCTAACTCACTCCAATATCCCATTGAGAGTACCTGTTTCAGGTTAATGTCATTATCGGGAACAATGATCTTACCCGTGCTCGGAACTACTCTGACAAGATGATGGAATTGTTTTTGGATGGCGGCCAGATTTTCGAAAATATCAGCATGATCAAATTCAAGGTTGTTCATGATCAATGTGCGAGGGCTGTAATGAACAAATTTTGAACGCTTATCAAAAAAGGCGCTGTCATATTCATCTGCTTCAATCACGAAAAATGGGCTTTCACCGATTTGTGCTGAAACATTAAAATTACCCGGTACGCCACCGATCAAAAATCCCGGCTTATAACCACACGCTTCCAGAATCCATGCCAGCATACCCGCCGTTGTTGTTTTTCCGTGGGTTCCAGCGACAGCCAATACCCAACGTTCCGGCAATACATAATCATGCAGCCATTGCGGACCAGAGGTATAAGGAATGCCACGATCCAACACTGCTTCCACACAGGGATTGCCGCGTGTCATCGCATTACCAATGATCACGATATCTGGCACAGGATCGAGCTGCGCAGGATCGTATCCTTGAATCAGCTCAATACCCTGTTTTTCCAGCAAGGTGCTCATTGGTGGATATACATTTGCATCGGATCCAGTGACTTCATGGCCCAGTGAACGAGCAAGGATAGCCAACCCTCCCATGAAAGTACCGCAGATGCCAAGAATATGAATACGCATTTATTTCTACCCAATATCATGAACTGTATCACTATTCTAACCATCTAAGCTGAGATTAGAAATGCAATAGCCTATGAATCATTTGATTCTTTAGCTAAACTGCCCGCGCATGAGTGCGACACAAAAGTGAAGCACGCTTCCTAAAACCACAATCAAATTCAAGGCCTTTGTCATGAAAACATTAGGCGAATTCATCGTCGAAAAGCAGCAAGACTTTCCTCATGCTACAGGTGAACTGACAGCACTACTGTCTGCCATCAAGTTAGGTGCCAAAATCATTCACAGGGATATCAACAAAGCAGGTCTGGTGGATATTTTAGGTACTAGTGGCGTATCCAACGTTCAGGGTGAAGTTCAGATGAAACTGGACCTGTACGCCAACGAAAAACTCAAGGCAGCCCTCAAAGCACGCGGAGAAGTTGCAGGTATTGCTTCCGAAGAAGAAGACGAGATCGTTATTTTTGATGGCGACCGCGCAGAAAACGCGAAGTATGTTGTTTTGATGGATCCACTGGATGGTTCTTCGAATATTGATGTAAACGTTTCCGTCGGGACTATTTTCTCAATTTACCATCGAATTACTCCGATTGGGCAACCTGTCACTGAAGAGGATTTCCTGCAACCGGGAAATCGTCAAGTTGCAGCAGGTTATGTGGTTTATGGTTCATCCACAATGTTGGTTTACACCACAGGTTGTGGCGTTCACACTTTTACTTACGATCCTTCTCTTGGCGTTTTCTGCCTAACCCACGAAAAAGTCCAATTTCCAGCAAAAGGCAATATGTACTCCATCAATGAAGGAAACTACATCAAGTTCCCGATGGGAGTGAAAAAGTACATCAAATATTGTCAGGAGCAGGATGAAGCAACTCAACGCCCTTACACTACCCGTTATATCGGTTCTCTGGTCGCGGATTTCCATCGCAACCTGCTGAAAGGCGGAATCTATATTTATCCCAGCACGGCAAGCCATCCAACAGGAAAACTACGCCTACTGTACGAATGCAATCCGATCGCATTTTTGGCAGAACAGGCAGGCGGCAAAGCGAGTGATGGTGCAAACCGCATTCTGGATATCGTGCCAAATAAACTGCACCAACGTATCCCTTTCTTTGTCGGTACGAAGTCAATGGTGGAGAAAGCTGAAAGTTTCATGGCTGAGTTTCCTGGTGAATAATCAATTTTTTAAACCAGAAATTAATTAAATGATAATTCAGAGGTGGATTCCCCACCTCTTGCTCCCTTTATTTATCAAACCCCGGGTTTGTTAATGTTTAATGATATCCTCCCACTGATACGCCACAATTATTCCTGAAAAAATACCTACCCTGCATAAAAATTTCAGTAAAAATGCAACTTAATTCCAGCGAAAATAAAGCAATAACTTTTTATTATCAATTGATAATAATTTCTTATTACGCATAACAGTAAAAGTTTTCCTAATGTATATAGGCATGGGAGATATTATCTTTTTGAGATTAATGAGATAGATCTGCCCCATAAAACTGAAATATTTAACATCAAAGGTGTAACGCGAAAGCGCTGGCAACAGCCCATATTTTATGAGGAATTCATATATGGACTCGTCTATAAATCATAAAGTTTTTCGGTTTTCTGTTCTCCTGTATTCGCTTTTTTTACCCTTTACGCCCACGAGTGCGTTTTCAGCGGGTGAAAAAAATCAAGAAAGTAGCATAGAGAAAAAAAGATTCTTACAGAGACCCGCAAATGAAAATCACGCTGATAAAGAACGGGATAATCAAGCTACTATTGATCAGGAAGCGGGGGGCATTGTACAAAAGATTCATCAGGCCACGGCTATCTTATCCTCTTCCCCCTCCCAGTTAACCGAGCAGGCGAAATCCTACGCGTTGGGAAAAGTCAATGGGGCAATATCCAC
>NZ_JBBMXH010000015.1:0-65590 GCF_037996725.1 Xenorhabdus entomophaga | reverse complement strand
GGATATCCCCGACTTCTGAATCGCATACCTTGTTGTAACTGCGTTAAATTGTCATCTACCCAACAAAACACCCAAATGATAAAATCTTGCTGTGACATAGCCTTTGTTCCTTTATTTCTCTCAGTTTGGCGACTTAAAGTTATAAAGGAGCGGCTATGTCATTTCAACTCACCACGAAAGTCGAGCATCGCGTTAATTTATCCAACCTCTGATCACTCTGATGACGGTATTCAGGATAAGCCTTTTGTCGGTCGTATTCAGATTCTTCCAAAGGAAGTCCCTGAGTCCCTTCAATTTGGCTGCAAAACGGTCTTTTCGGCTGGTTAACTTCAGCCGCCAGAAGCCTTTTCGCGTTTTCCCCCAATAACAGGTAAACCCCAGAAAGTGAAACGTCGGCAAGTGTTTTCCAGACTGGCTGGCTCTCATTGCTGCGATGCGACCCGCCGGAATTAACTGCGATTTGTCACGGTGCAACTCAAGACCAAATTTATTCAATCTTTTGGGTAACACCTTATAGAAACGTTTGGCTTCGCTGGGATACTGAAAAGTGAATACCATATCATCGGCATACCTCACCATCTCTGCCCGCCCGTGAATATGAGAGTGGCTGATTTCATTAAACCATTCATCTATGACATGATGCAGGTAGATATTGGCCAGTACCGGCGACAGGATTGAACCTTGCGGACATCCACGCACATTGCTGGATGTCTCTTTACCCACTATGACGGGCGCCGTGATTAATACCTCGATCAATCTGAGGAAACGGCGATCTGATATTTTCTTCCGAAGTATATTCATTAACTCATCATGAGGTATCATGTTGAAATACTTTCGAATGTCAATTTCCACTACGGCACCATTCCAGTTACTGTAGGTTTGCTGCTGTAGCGCCTTTAATGCAGCATGGCAATTTAACCCCGGACGAAAACCATAAGAACTGGGCATAAACAACGGTTCATAAATCCGGCTGAGGATATCACTGACCACAAGCTGGACAAGTTTATCCTCTAAGCACGAAATCGCTAAAGGCCGTTTACTGCCATCCTCTTTCGGAATTTCGGTGATCCGGGCAGCTTTAGGGTGGTAAGTTCCTCTGCGTATCCGCACGATGAGATTTTGAATATTCTCATCAAGATGTTCACCATAAGCGGCTTTTGTCATGCAATCAATACCTACGGCTTTATTCCCGTCAAGCCGCAGGAACTGCCCTTTCAGCATGTCACTGCTCAACAGGTGCCCCAAATTATTGAACACCCGTTGTTTGTTACCTGCTGACTTCTCGCCTATACGCTCAAGTTTTGTTAACCATGATAGCCCGTCGTTGCTGTGTACGGTCATTGTTGCCCTCTTGCGTTCGATCTGTCTGCCCGCCCTTCGCTCCACGGTCATTACCCGCTTCATTGCTACTATGGCTGACTCCGACTTCCTGATATTCATTTCTCAGGCCTTGTGTTTGGCACTTATGCCCGAAATACTCATTCCATTGAGAAATATCAGGATCTCCTGGGTTCCGCACTGTTCTCTACAAACTCGCCAACGCCTGCGGCTCCGGTGTGTGCGGCTGAATGGATAATTGCCAGTATGACCATTCAGACGCTGCTGCCTGCTAGCTGGACAAAACTATCGGCACACACGATCAAATGTATTTCGGCGCTATCACGTTCACCTTTTGGTTTCGGCTCGAATGTTTCGCTGTCTACGCTTCATCTCCTTTGTTACCGCCGGAAATGCAAGACTCGCTACGTAGTGGTCTGGCTAATCCCTTTCTACGACGGGACTTTCACCCGCAAGATCAGTACAGCTTTGCCCAGCGCACTGTCCATTTCATTAACCCATTTCACTTTATGCCTTGTCATTTTGGATTTGGATATTATGACATATTAGTATGATTCTGCTATATGATTTGCTAATGACAATACCCGGTGTCGGACCGCTTATCGCCGCTGCTTTTTTGAGTGAAGTTACTCCAGAACAATTTACGTGTGGACGACAATTATCAGCATGGTGTGGGTTGGTTCCACGACAACACAGTTCCGGAGGAAAAAATCGATTATCATCAATGAATAAAAGCGGTAACAGTGATCTCCGAACCTTAATTATCATGGTGCACGGGCAGTAATGCGCTGTATACAAAGACGGGAAGATCGTTTGGGAGTATGGTTGAAAAAAATCATCTCGCGAAGCGGGAAAATTAAAGCAACCGTTGCATTGGCTAATAAATTAACACGGATCATCTGGCGACTACTCGCAGAGCCAGCGAAGTTCAACATGAATAAAGCATTTGCTTTGAATTGATAGTAAGCGATATTCAGTTAACAGAAATTTTGTGAGTTTGCAAGCACTGATGAGAAAACGGTACACCGACCCTGTAATAGCCTGAAGTTGACCTTGGTATTAAAAATACCGTTGTAGTGATAAGGAAGCAGGTGCGGATAACATCATGGCGCGGATTACATAAATCCATTAATGACGCCGGATATAGGGTAGCAAACCGTATCAAATCTGTACTTGCACAACACGGGACGTCCATATATGGTCAAGAAATACTGGACACATTTTTAGCCTCTTCCCACTGCTTTTCATATTCAACCGGTGAAAGTCCACCATTAAAACTATGCGGACGATCGTGGTTGTAATAGCGGCCCAAATATGGCGTGATATCCCGTATAGCATCATGGATATCCCGATACCCTTCCGGGGGAACCCATTCACTCTTCAGGCTGCGAAAGACTCTTTCCATTGGGGAATTATCCCAGCAATTTCCCCGTCGGCTCATACTCTGGATGATTTTGTTTCTCCATAATAAACGACGGAACTTATTGCTGCTGTATTGGCTTCCTTGATCCGAATGAAATATCAGACGTCCCTCAATATGACGGGTTTCGAGTGCATTACTCAAGGCTCTGCACACCAACTCGGCATCCGGTGAAGCCGATATCGCCATGCCGACAACACGGCGGGAGAATAAATCTATCACGGTCGCCAGATAACACCAGCCGTCACGAATTCGAATATACGTAATGTCACCGCACCACCGAATATTCGGTGCGTCGGGTGAAAGCTGTTGCTTTAACAGATTGGGGGAAGCCGGGGCCTCTTTCCCGGCTGGGCGATAGCGATGAGCCCCCGGTTGGCGACTTTGTAATCCACATTCCTGCATCAGACGCCGGGCCAGCCAACGTCCAACCGGTTTCCCTTCATGGGTCAGCAAATGACTCAATGTCCGGCTGCCTATCGCCCCCCGACTTTGGTTATACCGTTCACGAACCCGGATGCGCAACTGCATACGTTCCGTGTCGACAGGCCGTTGTCGCCAGTCATAATAGGCACTGCGTGACACTTGAAGCATCTGACATAATTCCGTGACCGCCCATCGGGTGCTCAGCCGTGTGATCAACGCATAGCACCACGACGCATCTCGCTCATCAGCACGGCTGCCTGCTTTAGGATTTCTTTTTCCATTTCCAGGCGTTTCACCTGTTTTTCTAATGCCTGTATCTGGCGTTGTTCAGGCGTCAGTGCCTTGCCTACAGGCGTAATTCCCTGCATTTCAGCTCTGTATTGGCGAACCCATTTTCCCAGGGTGCTGGCATCAATCCCCAGTGAACGGGCGACCTTAACAACCCGCTGCTGATGGAGAACAAGCTGTTGAACCGCTTCCAGCTTAAATTCAGCGGAATATTGATGTTGGGTGGGTTTCAATTTCATCGTCACACCTCATTGTCATGTTAATAACATTAGCAGGCTTTTGACGTGTCCGGAATTATCATGCCACTACACAGGGACGGTAGCCGTTTTCTCATCAGTGTTTGCAAACTCGATAATGCGTCTATTTTTGTTGCTCAATTAATTAATAGTAAAAGCTTTTTCCATATTAAAATCCACCTCATCCCGCAGGACACGCCAGATAATCCGGGTCAGTTTGTTGGCTAAAGCGATCGTGGCTTTCATAAACCCGCATCGGGCAATCAGTTTTCTCAACCATTCTTCTAGACAGTCATCACGATTTTGGACACAGCGCATCACTGCACGGGCACCGTGGATAATTAACGTTCGGAGATGACGGTTTCCATTTTTGTTCAGGGAAGACAGCCGGTTTTTTCCACCTGAACTGTGTTGTCGGGGAACCAGGCCACACCAGGCAGAAAGTTGCCGGCCATTGGCAAATTGGGGCGCACTGACTTCACTCACGAAGGCTGCCGCAATAAGGGGACCGACTCCGGGGATTGTGAGCAGATAGTGATAACCGCTTTGCTGACGGGAAAGTGCCGCTATTTCATTATCCATTTCATGAATGCGAATGTTCAGATTCCGTAGGTCTTCCCCCAAAGTATGAAGCAAACGTCGTAGTGCAGAGGACAGCTCATGGCTCTCCTCTTCTAGAATCTCAGGCAGGTACTGTTGCAGTTTCTGAATACCTGCAGGAACGATCACCCCCTCCTCAGCGAGGAAAGCCCTAATCTGGTTGGCGAGTGCGGTGCGTTGTTCCATCATGAGTTGTCGGGCACTGCGCAGTGCCTTGATATCTTGCTGTTCCACCGTCTTGACCGGAACAAAATGGATACCGGGTCGGCAGGCCGTTTCGCAGATAGCCAGTGCATCATTGGCATCATTTTTTTGATGATGGCTGAACGCTTTGACATGCTGGGTCGGCACAAGCCTGATGATAAATCCCATCGCCTGAAGGGTTCTGCCCCAATAGTGAGAAGTTGCACAGGCCTCCATAGCAATGAGGGTTCCTGGCGAAAAAGTGCGCACAGTATCAAGCAATTTTTGCCGTGAAATTTTTCGGTTCGAGGCGACAGAACCGTCCTCCATCCAGACACAGACTTGAAAAACGTTTTTGGCGAGGTCAATGCCAATGACTTTAATCGTATTCATGAGATGTTCTCCCGAAATTCAGTGCATCGGAAAAAAAGATGGCACTATTTGCTGCTGAAAAAGGGGACGTCCATCACATCACTACACCCGCTTTTAGGCACTATAAGGCCGGAAATCTGCGAGGAACCACGCCTCATCTCTCAATTCCAGCACGGTGCCAAAGGTTCAGTGGTTGGGATGCGTTCATTACATTCCTCTTTTTTTGCAAGACTTATTTTGAATAAATAATTTTTTTGTCAGTAACTATGATGCCCAAGTTCTATCACTACGTACCTTGAAATCCATGGATAAACATATTAATGGGAGTTAATGGTTATCACTGGAATCAGTATTAGCCCCTATATTTGTATCAGCAAAAAGCTCTGCAATATACCAATGATCCTTACTCTGATCCTGCCTTAAAAAATATTGCTTTTCATCAATGGGGAATGGAACCAGATATTGATAACTCGTATCCCATGGGTCTTGATGTTCATTTAACTGTTCAGGAACTCCTTTGCTAAATATATAAGAAACAAACCAATAATTATCGTAAAATCTTTGCCCTGCATAATAGTTTTTATCTTCAATAACATATGTAAACTCTGGGTAGTAATAATATGCCCAGGTATTAGAAGCATTCTGTTTACCTACCTTTCCATCTTTACTCAACTCATAAGTAAAAACATTTTGATTTACGCTTGTATGGATATATATATATTCTTTATCTTCCATTGAAAAGAAAAATGTGGCTCCGTAGAAATTATCCCAGTCACTTTGCTCCGTTGGTGTCCTTACCATTTTTCCGCTCGAAAGGATTTCTTGTATAATATAAGGATACCCACCTTTATTATTTGCCTCTTTACTATGAAGATAGATAAATTGACGTTTACCTGCTTTATATGCAAAACCTATATCATAATCACTATTCCAATATCCATTATCTATGATTTCTTTGTGTCCTTCTGTATCCAGTTTTGCAATTATCCAATAAGATTTATAGGTGTTTTGTGACGCATTAATAAAATTTTTGGCTAACCCAAAAATATATTGTTCTTCTCCAAGAACAAAAGGAAACATTAAATCATAAAAGTTTACCCATTTCTGTCCGGTAGAAGTTTGATCCCCTTGCTGTCCGCCTGTAATGAGCTTATGTACAGTCACTAGATGATCACATTTGCGCTGACGCAAAAGATGCTGTTGATTCTTAAGGGAATAACTAAAGATGGTCCTAATATATTTTCCATCAGAAGGGGGATTTGCGTCACAATCCAGATTAGATTGAAAATGGATATGTGCGATGTCGTGAGCGGTTTCACTGACATCTAAAAAACCAGTGAGTGTTACATTTTCACCCTCTTTATGGGTGTTATAGAGTTTTAAATTCACATTTCCCGATGGGTCTGTATCAACAGAAGTGGTCTGAGTTAGCTGGCCTTTCTCAAAAGAAGCGAAACCTGTAACTTTTAAATTCAGCTTACGATTGGCGAGATTTACTCCTGAACCTGTTCCCGTAAGAGTTGCCCTGACTTTGTTATGCTGTTCTCCATCAGCCATTGCATAGTCATTAATGACATTAAAATTAAGCGAATAAGACGCCGTAGCTTTGAAATGGTAAGGTTGTATAGCAATCTGGTTACCACTCTCCTGAAAAAAGACGGTCAATTGACCATTACCACCTACATCCGGGCCTGCGATCAAGACAGAAGCTTCCCCTACGCCATTTATGCTACCAAGCAATTTTTTTTGGCCTGTATCCTGACCATTAACAACAAAACTGCCTAATGAACATTCAAAAATTAAGTCTAATCCAGGCAATGTCTCCGAATATTCATAAGCTAATATATTAATATTAACCGCCGGTCTATCTTGAAATACTTCATATGATGGAGTGAAGTTTATTGAAATTGCCATATTATTTTACTCAAATGTTAGCGGATCGACAAAAACGATAGTGTTATTAATTTGTTCCATAGAAATACCACTACCACTGGCATTAATAGAAAAATTAGTCCTAAAAGCTTTATTTGAGGTTAATTTATAACTTAAGACTTTATTAGTAATAGGATTATTTATTGGTATAGAATTCTTAACAACATCATCAATTATGATATCTGGCGTATCAAACTTCACATTAATAGTCTCAATTCCAGTTTTTAGCGGCTCAATAAAAAGGAAACATTGGCACGTTCCATCTGCAACACCATAAGAACTATAAGTATATTTAATTTCTTCACTTGAGGATAATAACCAAACCGAAAAATTTAAACAAACTTTATAAGCATTAACAGGATCTAGATAGTTAAGAGTTAGAACACTATTTTTAGTAATATCTTCACTATATATATTCAGATACCCCACTCCATTGTCATTTGTTTTATCCAAAGGGATTCTTTTAGAACCATCACTAAATGAAGCATTGGATACTTGGGCAACAATTTGCTTGCTATTTGATCCTGTATACACTACGGCTGTTAAAAACGGTTTTACATGAAGAGAACCACTACTAGTACCAATATTTTGAGTCAATTGCACTTTGACATTAACATTATCTAAATCGTTATAAATAGAAATTTGAGCTAAAGAGGATGTTATATTTTTATCAGTATTATAAAAGCTAGCCATAATAGATTTAGCCTCTACAAAATTCACCCCATCTGTACTTATTGTATAATCAGCATAGCCTTGATCTGCCTGTTCTTTGATCAAAATTTTGTCAGATTTCAAAGTATTTATTGGGCTATTCCCTTCATCTAAAATTTTTAATGTAATAGTGATGGTATTCCCAGCCGTAAAATCTTTAAAATTTACACGAACCCGTATTCCTCTTTCACGGGAAATACTGCTTAAATATAATTTACGATTTTTAATATCAGTAAACGTTATTTCATTACCTGAAGCATTCATAGAATCGCCCTCTATAAGATTAACATTTGAAATTGGTGAAGTATATTTATTATCATTTGAACTTGTCACTGTATATACTGCTTCGTATAACCCATATGTATGAAAATCACTTACATTAAAAATTACAGTATAATAATCATAGTCGTTATCGAGAACATCTGGCATTACACAGTAGGTAATGCTTTTTATTTTAGCCGTTGAATTATTTTTTAGATAGAGTTCACCATCTATACTATCCAATAGCTCTACCCCATCATATTTCTTCACTTTCATGACTAAATATTTAATTCCCATCGCTTTAACTTCAAGGATATTAATGACGTTATGCGAATTACCTTGAGGGAATTCAGGTTTAGATAAAACGATGTTATTTTTTATATTCATACATCACCATTTTAAACATACTTTTAATGTAACTTCAATTATATATATGCCTGATGACTTATTCTAACCTGTAACGATATGACCAGACCAAATACCACCATACGTTACATCCCTATCATTATCATCACCAACCTGATAATCAAAATAGATCTCTCCGTCATGGAAAGGAAATGCCAAATTACCATTTAATAAATTATAAGGTATATTAAATTTCAATACCGCCGTTTCCCCACCTTCATTATCTGGATGATATGGCATTATGCAATTAAAAGATTGTGTGACTGTGTTGTTACTAGAATTAATATATAAATTTAAAGTAACTTTTGATCCAAGTTTTACTTTAGTATTATCACTATTATCATTGGTTCCTGTTATTGTAACGAACAAGCCAGCATCATCTGGGTTTTTTGCATGGTTAGATATTTTTTGATTGTTTATACCACTATCCTGCTCTATAACGTCATTAAAGCTAGTGTAAACCTTACAGGATTCATATATTCTATCAACATCTGTCCATGGTTTATTTGGCCTTCCTCTATAAATAACATCAGTAGGACTGGATTTAGCGATTATATTGTCACTTGGTTTAATTAAAAAATAAGATAGTTTTGATGGATCATCTTTTTTTAAAATAAAATAAGGTAACGCTTTTAAACAGGGTTCACGTTCCTTATTACTAAAGATTCTGATGTAGTGCTTATATTCATCGTTAACAAAAAATAACAAAAAATCACCTAGCTTATAATCATTACACGGTGACATATCTACCCAGAATTTACTTTCTCCTTCTGACTTTAAATTATCGTTAATAGCGGTTACTATATTTAAGGGTTGCCGATAATCTTTAACACTATCAACAAATATAAATATAGGATCATTAGCAAATTTAAAGTCGGTTGAATTTGGTATGGTAGAAGATAATTGAATAATTGGTGATGCTGCTTTTTTCGGAGAAATATAAAATTCCAACTTTCCTTTTTCATCTGAATTTACGAAAATACCCTGATGGTTATCAAATTCATGAACATCTATTTTTGTGGTTTTATCATTATGATAAATATTTATTTCTTTTAACTCATTAATGATATTAGCTTTTATAAATACAGGTACTCCTGATAATGTTTTTCCATTTTTATCTCTTAGAATTGTATGAATTTTAGTTGATAGAGAGTCAATTTGAGCATCGGTAAATGATATTGGAATAACTAAACATGGATTATCAATATGTAATCTCACTGAATCCGAATCAATGGTTCTTGCTGTGGATTGTAACGTTTTAGGTGGAAAACCGGTTAACGATGTTTTTACACTAAAATAAATTTTTTCATTTTCTGATATAGAGTTAAGTACAGTAAGAGTGACTGTTGCTGTCGCCTTTTTTTTACTGTGATCGAGTATTAAGGGGATAGGATCAAGTGGTACAGTAATGTTTTTGTTATTAAAAAATGAAATAGTAGAAAGGTCATCAATATTTTCACCAGATGATAGCATTACTGTAAATAAAAATTTTTGTCCTATAATTAAATCGCCATTATCAGGTAGGGAAAGCTCAATTGTACCAGCCATATTTTTATTTCCTTTTTTATCTTATGAAAATTAGGTTTAAGATCACGGCTATAATCAGCGCTCATATTTATTTTTGTTAATTAATTACCTGTGTTACCTAGTGAGACTTGATCATAATTACTTATAGACGCCATGAAATATGATAGTCCTGAATTTGTATATGGTTGTTCTGAACTTAATGCTACCGTAAAATTCACGCTTTGGCCTATCACTAAATTTTCTTTCTTATTAATCGAAATTTCAATTTTATTATTTATCATTTCATCACCTAACATTTTAATTTAGATTAAATGTCAATTAATGTTAATAACATAAGGTAAATATGCCATTTCATTTTCTTTTATAGTCATTTACACAGTAAAAATACAAGGTTTTTAATCTGGTGCCCAGCATCTTATTTATAGCTTATTTTTCAATTTAAAAATCACACTTAAAATAAATTAAAATTCACATATAGATGCTGGATATATACTTTATAAATAATAAGAATTAAAATAAGTGTATTATTATATAGCTTGAAATATCAGAGGTCTTTCACACCACCTGGAGCTGCATAGGTATCAATATATCCATTCCAAACTACGCTATATTGTAATTTTTCATCTAAGTAAAATTGATAATCAAAACTAAGCCCTCCATATTCTATACCAGCTAAATCCATATAAGGAACATGGAAGAAAATAGAATTTTTATTACCATCACCACCAATGTCATCTAATGTAATTGGTGTGTGATAAGTGAAAATTACATTTCTATTCGGTGAATCTATATACATATTTAAAGTAAAATCTGTTACACTTAATGGAACCGGATTTACTGTTAATTTAGGATCATGAGCATTAGAACGAGCAATTTCAACAAATAATCCATTCTGTTTACGATCGGGATATTGCATAATGCTGGCATAAGCAACACCATTATGAGTTGGGATAATATTATCAGAGTCAACACCAATACTGGTATGAACTAGGCAATGTTCATAACTCCTATCAACATTCGGATTAGCTTCGTAAGGAATACCACCTAAATAAGTGACCGGTATTGGTTCAGAATAAAGGGATTTGCCATTTAATTTGACTGCGGTATAAGAAAATTCGGATTTTTCACCTTGTTTAAAAATAGCATAAGGAAGCCTGATACTGTATTGATCTAACTGCTTCTCTTTATCCTCGATAGTTACGACCTGTCCAGTAAATTCACTATTGACAAAAAATAAAATAACATCACCATTTTCTACTCCATCATAGCTACTTACAGATACCAGGAAATAGGGATCTGTAGTATGTGCTGTTAATCCTTCGGGGGTATTCCCTTCAATACTTGGCATACCTATAGAATTAAGATAACCCGGTGCTTTATAATTAACCACATAAATGCTTTTTCTAGCTATAATGTTAGCTACATTCAGAATAACTGTATTTAACAGAAGTGTGTTCATCTGTGATAATTTAGGATAAAGATAAAACTTCATTACTCCATACTTATCTGAAGTTATCGTTATTCCTTCATTAGGTCCAATCTTCTCAGGAATAAGCTCTGTTTGATTATCAGAATCCTTAAGGCTAAATTCTTTCATTTTATTTTTTTGCACTGATGTAATAAATACAGGTGTACCCGCCAGTACTTTCCCTGATGTACTTTTCAACGTTGTATATATTGCGGTAAAGTTATCTTTCCCCAATGGTTTTTCATCACCTGTAGGTGGTGTTTTCAAATAAGGTTTTTCAATAAAAAGTGTCAGTGAATTGATATCAATTTCATTAGCAATACCACTGAAAAGCACAAAACTAAAATCAGCCGCATCTGTATGTACCTCAAATTTAATAGGAGAACCCTCTTTTATGGGGTTACCACCGACCTCCTTAAGCACGGTAAACTCCAACTGCGCAGAAGCTGCGAGGAAATCCTTTTCATAAGTAAGTGGAATAGTTTCTTTATGAAAATGTATATTATTACTGGAATTTTTTATAATTATATTTTTTAGTGAGATAATCGGTTTATCCGAACTTAATGTAACAACAAAATGAACATACTGACCAATGACTAAATCCGCGTTAGGTTGAATTGAAATGTCCATTTTATTATTTTTCATTTTACTACCTCATATTTTATCAATATTGTTTATAGTTAATGACTGGTGAATGAAGTATAAGAGCGCGGCTACAATCAGCGCTCATATTTATTTTTATTAATTAATCGCCTGTTTCACCAGGGCCTGCGGTTGTTTCAATATTTGAAGTCCATTCTACACTATATTTCAATAATTGATCTTGATAGAAATGATAGTCAAAATATATATAACCATGACCTTCTATACCAGAGATATCATCATAATTAATATGGAAAAAAATAGAGTTTGGATTACCATTGCCAGCACCACCGATTTGAGCTAGAGGTATTTGTTTAGTGTAAGTTTTTTGAAAACTTTTATTGTCTGAATTTATATACATTGTCAGAGTAATATCTGTTATATCTAATGGGACGGGATTCGTCTCTGCATTCGAACTAATATTATTAGAACGTATAATCTCAATAAATAATCCATTGTATTTATATCCAGGATATTTCATTATGGCGTCATAATTAATATAATTACCCCAACCAGGTTGTAATATGTCATCTGGCCCAACACCAATGCTGGCATGAACTATACAAGGTTCAAATTCTCTTTTAACACCTGTAATAGGTTCATAAGGAACACCACCTATATAATTTAATTTTAATACTTCAGAATATAATGCGTGCCCACCGATTTGAATTACAGCATAAGAAAATTCAGAAGGTTCATTTTCTTTAAATATAGAATAGGGAAGGAGCATAGGGGTATTTAACTGGTCAGCTAATTTAATAATAGTTACAGAATGACCTGTATAGTTACCATTAACAAAAAATAATATGGTATCACCAACGGCTGCATGGTCGTAACTATTTACTATTGTTGCAAAATCTTTCATTCCCGTGGAATATAAATTCCCTATAGAAAATCCAGCGATAATTGGTTGACCTATAGAATTCATGTAGCCTGGATTTGTATAATTGACAGCATAAATTTCTTGTTTAGCAGGGGCATCAGCCACACCATCAAGGATAATAGTCTTGAGTGTAAGTGTGACAATTTCTGCCAGTTTAGGATGGAGATAAAACTTAACTAATCCGTTACGATCTGAAGCCAACATAATACTTTCATTTGGTCCTATTTTTTCAGGAATAATATCAGTTTGGTTATCAGCTTTCTTGAAATCAAAATCTTTCATTTTATGTAAAATCATTGATGTGATTAATACGGGCGTATAAGCCAGAGTTTTTCCTGATTTGCTTCTCAATGTTGTATATATTGGTGTGAAATTACCTGTTTCTGATGGTGGTTGATCACCCTCTATTATTGTTTTCAAAACAGGGTTTTCAACAAAAAGTGCCAATGAGTTTGTATCAATTTCATTAGCTTTTCCTTTAAATTGTATAGTTTGGAAAGTCGCCTTATCGGTCGTTGTAGCATCAGTCTCTACGTCAAATGTAATGTATGAATCATCTTGTGCACTCGAAAGTACTGTAAACCCTAACTTCATAGTGGCTGTTTTGTAATCAGAGGCGAACACCGGAGAAGAATTAGGAGTCGGATCGAATTGTATATTGTTACTGATACTGCTTTTTTTAATAGTTATCGAAGATGATGGGTAAATAGGCGTATCCGAACTTAACGTGACAAGAAAACTAACATGCTGACCTATAACTAAATCAGCTGCTGTGTTAATTGAAATAGTCATTGTTTTGTTTGGAACTGGTTTGGCTTTAACTTTGCCCGCCGTAACTGGTGGTGGCGATGTAAATTTAACGCCACCAACATCGGCATCGGTATCTACGTCAAATGTAATGTCAGAATTAACTTGTGCACCGGGAAGAATTTGAAACGTAAACTTTGCAGTTGCTGTCTGGTCTTGATTGGCGTAAACAAGATTAACAGAATCTGCATCGAATTGTATATTTTTACTGTGATTATTTTCTATTGTTACTTTTTTTCCTTTTGTAATAGGCTGATCTGACGTTAATGTTACAGTAAAATTAACCTTTTGACCTATGACTAAATCATCTGGATCGATTTTTGAAATATCCATTGTATTGTTTGGAACTGGTTTGACTTTAACTTTGCCCGCCGTAACTGGTGGTGGCGATGTAAATTTAACGCCACCAACATCGGCATCGGTATCTACGTCAAATGTAATGTCAGAATTAACTTGTGCACCGGGAAGAATTTGAAACGTAAATTTTGCAGTTGCTGTCTGGTCTTGATTGGCGTAAACAAGATTAACAGAATCTGCATCGAATTGTATATTTTTACTGTGATTATTTTCTATTGTTACTTTTTTTCCTTTTGTAATAGGCTGATCTGACGTTAATGTTACAGTAAAATTAACCTTTTGACCTATGACTAAATCATTTGGATCGATTTTTGAAATATCCATTGTATTGTTTGGAACTGGTTTGGCTTTAACTTTGCCCGCCGTAACTGGTGGTGGCGATGTAAATTTAACGCCACCAACATCGGCATCGGTATCTACGTCAAATGTAATGTCAGAATTAACTTGTGCACCGGGGAGGATTTTAAACGTAAACTTTGCAGTCGCTGTACGGTCTTGATTTGAGTAAACAAGATTAACAGAATCTGTATCGAATTGTATATTTTTACTGTGATTGTTTTTTATTGTTACTTTTTTCCCCGTTGTAATAGGCTGATCTGACGTTAATGTTACAGTAAAATCAACCTTTTTACCTATGACTAAATTATTTTGATCGATATTTGAAAGTGTTATTTTATTTGTTGGGGTTGTCATTTTATCACCTTATTTTTTAATTAATTATAGTTATCTATAATAACGGATATAATATCCATTTTCAGTTGAAACTGTTTTTATGAGTTAATGGTTTTGAATAAACTTAAGACGAACAAAATATAAACTAAACGGTACGATTTTTAATGATTGAGATTGTATTTTAAACTAAATAAATAATTATAAAAAAACCAATGAAAAAAAGTTATCAGTTGATAACTTTTTTTCATTAGCAAGGTTTTATTATATTTTATAAGTCTTTTTTCATTTTATATTATGTTCTCAATGTAGCATAAAATCATCCCTTCTAACTTCTGATCAAAAGTATTGTTGTTAAAATCATAAATTCTGTTATTACCTTGACTAGCAGAACGGGTGTCTTTTACTACAATAGTGGCTTTATTTTTATCCATTCCTGATGTATTACCGAATATGCCCCATTTATATAAATTACCAAATTCATTATATAAACTATAAATATTAGTGGGATCAGTAACCTGTTTATCTGAAAAAAGTTGGGCTTTTGCACCTGGCATATTTGGATCAGTAACACAATGAACAGTGTCAGCTACATTTTGATATACCTGATTAGGCAAGGGTAGCAACTTTGTAGCAGACATTTTGTATTCATATAATTGAATTTCTCCCGTTTGTTTGTTTGTTATTGTGACGGTTATGGTGGCAGAGCCTGGCACCCTAAATTGTATGGGGCCACTATTTCCAGGACCAAATGATAACATTCCATCTTCAAAGACCGGTGAATTAGCATCTTTTATACCATAAACGATTTCATTTTTATTTTTATCAAAGGGACCAGAATCTGTGGATTTTCTTAATTCTCCTCGAAAAATTTCCGCAATGTGATTCGGGTGAAGTTTACCTCCGATATTATCAAAGTATTTATATTCATTGGTAACGGTGTTATAAAAGTACAATACCGCATCTTGAATAATGGGTCTAAAATCCACGTTTTTATTTTCATCTTTACTGACAAAACCCTTTGTATCGTCACTATTTGAGTCAGGTATTGTCAAAGTTACCTTAACATTTTTCACACCAACAAAACTCTTCAATTTTGCGTATATGTACCCCTTCTCATCAGGTTTAAATTTATCTCCGCCTGTGGGGGAATAGGGTTCGGGTGGAGGGAATTTCGTTTTATCGATACCGCCATGATCGTGTGTCCATTGCACATTTTTTAACGTCTGGTGGGTAATGCTTTTTTCTTTTTTGTCTTTTTCCACAATTAATGCTTTGTAGTGATATGCCTTTTGCCCATTACCCAGTAGTGGGTTGTCCTTATCGAAATCGGTTACTTCAACACTGGAAATATCAAAATTTATTTTAGGCTGAGAAATAGGGCTGAAATCCACATTTTTATTTGCATCTTTACTGACAAAATCCGTTGTATCGTCACTGTTTGACTTAGGTATTGTCAATGTTACCTTCACATTTCTCACAACAACAGAACTCTTCAATTTTGCGTATATGTACCCATTTTCATCAGGTTTAAATTTATCTCCACCAGTGGGGGAATAGGGTTCGGGTGGAGGGAATTTTGTTTTATCAATATCGCCATGATCGTGTGTCCATTTCACATTTTTTAACGTCTGGCGGGTAATGCTTTTTTCTTTTTTGTCTTTTTCTACAATTAATGCTTTGTAGTGATATTCCGATGTCCCATCGGCCGGAAGAGGGTTATCTTTATTAAAATCGGTTACTTCAACACTGGAAATATCAAAATTTATTTTAGGTTGAGAAATAGGGCTGAAATCCACGTTTTTATTTGCATCTTTACTGACAAAATCCGTTGTATCGTCACTGTTTGACTTAGGTATTGTCAATGTTACCTTCACATTTCTCACAACAACAGAACTCTTCAATTTTGCGTATATGTACCCATTTTCATCAGGTTTAAATTTATCTCCACCAGTGGGGGAATAGGGTTCGGGTGGAGGGAATTTTGTTTTATCAATATCGCCATGATCGTGTGTCCATTTCACATTTTTTAACGTCTGGCGGGTAATGCTTTTTTCTTTTTTGTCTTTTTCTACAATTAATGCTTTGTAGTGATATTCCGATGTCCCATCGGCCGGAAGAGGGTTATCTTTATTAAAATCGGTTACTTCAACACTGGAAATATCAAAATTTATTTTGGGTTTATGCCCATTTTTGCCAAATGTTATTGAACCTATTTTTTGCTTTGGAGCACCATCCAATTGTATGTAAACAATGATATTTTCATGTGGTTTTGTACTGGTTAAAATGTTAGGAATTAACTCCCCTTTTTCATTCGTTTGAGCAGGCTTATTATTCCATAAAAACGTTAAACCAGAGTCAGTGCCTAAAGCCGGCTCAGTTGTCCAGGTAACTTTATCGATTCTGGCGTTCTTAACAAATTTTCCAGATGGTGCACCTTCATAAGTAATAATGGGCGCGTTAAACGTATACCCATTTTCTTTTTTGCCGGTTGCTACCGGTGATTCAGGTGGAGTGATATTCACTTTTCCTTCTATCATAAAAGGTAAAACCTTCATGGGAACTTGAATAGGTTTTACCTTTTCCTGACCGTCTGTTTTATATTCTAACAATATATCAAGCAGGTAATCATTTTTATGTGTTTCTTGATAACTGGGGAGGGTAATAACAATGCTTTGGTCTGAATCAGAAGAAAGTTTACCTTTATTAGGTAAAAATGCGTTATCTGGAACAGTCCAGCTAATTTTTTTAATATCAATATTAGAGGGGATGGGTAGATTAACGGGTATCTCTTGATGACCATATCCAACAATAGGCTCTAACGCGATCAGTATCTCTTGTTCTCTTTTTAAGTGATCCAAAACAATATGATTATTTCTTTCCACCAAATCATAACGGCTACCTGCCAATGTCCGCATTGAAGCCACATTAGCCGGTGAAAATTGAGTAGTAAAGGGAACCCCAAATCTATAAATTAAGTTTGCCAAAAACTGCGTTTCAGTATGACCACTTTCCCCCTGCTTATAGTCCACGCCCATGGTAACTAGTGGGATTGGAGTATATGTCAGGCCTAACTTAGCCAAGCTGGGATTTTTCTGTTTAGTATCACGATTAAATAAAGTGACTTTATCACCAAAATATTGTTCATATGTCAGTTTCATTCCCAAGTTAGGGTAAGCAGGCAAGAAAAACTCCCCATTAATGTCATAACCGTTAGCAGGGCGTTCATAATAATCCTGAAAGTTTCGTGATTTTTGCCAGTCACTTAAACGATAATAGGTATTAGCGGAAAATTTAATATAGTCACCCCAAATTTCTCCCCCTAGTCCCAAACGTTGGTTTTTTCCAGTAAAGTCATGATCATAAAAAGTATTTAAGCCATACATCCAGTTCTGATAAAAATAGCGGCCACCTAAACCCAGATTCATGGTATTTCGACTATCTTGGTTACGATAACCTAATTGGGAAAAGAACAGCCAATCTGCTTTGTTATCATAAAGCGGTAATAGTATATCGAGTGAGTTATTTTTCAGCGTCCATTTTCTATCTAACCCAAAGTTAATTCTGGCAGTACCAAACTGAGATAACCATTTTTGAGTTTCTGAGGATAAGGTGTTATTAATTTTACCCAAAGCATAGGATGTTGCTTGTTCCGCGAGTTCTGAAGGGGAAGAAGATAAGATATGGCTGATTGTTTGGGCATTACTAACAATATTATGTGGGGCGCTAAGCACTGAGGTATCATTCGTTTTTTGTAAATGAGCATACAACTTATCATCAGCCTTTACATTAGCTTCCGCTAAAGCGTTAATAACTGTAGAAGGCATAAATAATGCATAGAAAAAAATAAAAAAGCCAATAATCTTTCTAGCATATGATGACATAGATAAGTACCTCAAAAATTTTATATCAGATGATATTTTCACTATCTCTTAAATAATCCTACAACTTCCCGCTATTAACTCTAGTCAAGAAAATTCAAATTAGCATCATTCAAAATAGTTATCACATCATCAGCAGGGCATATCAGGGAAAGATCACGAATGTTTGAGAGTAAAAAAACCAGACCATGTGCCTTGATAACTATACCGAAGGGCAAATTAAGTACAAGAAAGAAACGCATGCGAGTCTGGATGAAAACGCAATTTCTGGAACAAGTATTACAAGCGGGACTTGCTAATCGGGGTGATATTTGAGCATTCATGCGGTTGCCCTGGTGTGTTTGTGAGGAAAATTCAACCCAAACCGTTAGCTTGCTCAATAACTGGTGATGTGCATACTCACCCAGAACTCAAGTAGATTGTTGAAACCACCAGAAGAACAGGCAGGATAATCATGAAGATCATGAGGAGATAAGACAGTAACTCAGTGAATTGTTCAAAAAACGCACTTGATGTGCGTTTCCGTACAATTGGACTTCATACACCACGTATTTTTCCTCCAAATACAACATCATCCGACGTATCGCATTATTCAAAATTTAACATTCCGTCACAAAAAAGAAACAATGGTTATAATTTTGTTGCAATACAGTTTATCGTGTGAAATATTAGTCGATGAATCAATTATAATAGAAATAGTTTTCTTAGTATAAGTAACCAACGAATATTATGTATCTCTATTTATATTCAGGCCCTCTATATAAAGGTTCATGCGGTAGCTTTGGTTCTAAAAGGAGCGTTCGATGGGAAGATTCATTATTGCTCACTCTTCGCTAGGTGATGGCACTTTTCTTTTTAAGTCATTAAAAGGAGAAGAGAAACTGTCGACTATTTATAGTTTTGAAGTGGAACTCTTTAGTGATAATAAAGACATTGATATCAAAGCATTACGAAACAAGCCGTTCTCTGTTGAGATAAAGAATCCGGCAAACACTTCAGCAAAACCACGCTATTTGAGCGGGCTGGTTCGTGAAGCTATTATTTGTGATTATTATGATAACAATTTTTATTTGTATAAACTCATCATTCAACCCGCTCTGTTTACGTTAACCCTGAACAAAGATTTCAAAATCTGGCAAAAGAAAACGGCTCCTGAGATTATTAAAGATATTCTTGATAAACATAAAATAAAATTCAAGAATAGCCTCAATGCAAAATATCAATCATTAGAATATTGCACTCAATACAAAGAAACTGATTTCGATTTTCTGAGCCGGATAATGGAGCGCGAAGGAATTTATTATTATTTTCAACACAGTAAGAATGAGCATACGCTTATATTAGCTGATTCACCTCAATCTCACTCTGCTCTGCCTGAATATTCCTCCATCGAATATTATCCTAACCATTATCCTCCCCGGACAAAAGACAAACATTATTTATATGATTGGACGGTAAGTTATTCAATTACGCCCAAACTTTATACGATGAGTGATTATAATTTTCTGAAACCAAATGCACAGCTAAAAGAAACACAGCAAAATCCGGACTCCACTGTACCAAAAACAGAACTGTTTGAATGGCCGGGAAATTATGGCGAAAGTTCACAAGGACAGTTCTATGTTCGTGTTCTGCAACAATCCAGTACCGCACATAGCCAATATATAAAGGCAAAAAGTCAAGAGCCCGGTATTGCTCCGGGTTATACCTTCACGTTATCAAAAGCATTACGGGATAAAGATAACGGTGAATATCTTATTGTCAGTGCAAATTATGAATTCCACGAAGACCCATACATTATGGGAGTGAGTCACTTTGATCCGGATTCAAATAAGATCGAACATATTATAATTACTGATTTTACAGCCATTCCATCCAAAGTAAATTGGCGCGCTCCCCGCACCACGCCATGGCCAGTAGCAAATACAGAACGGGCTACTGTTGTGGGTGCCAGTGGCAAAACTATTTGGACAGATGAACATGGTCGCGTCAAATTGAAGTTTCACTGGGATCGGAGCGATACAAAAGACGATAAAAGTTCCTGCTGGGTGCGCGTTTCTAATAATTGGGCAGGCGCTAAATTTGGCATGATACAAATTCCCCGGGTTGGAGAAGAAGTCATCGTCAGTTTTATTCACGGCAATCCGGACGAACCTCTTATAGTGGGACGTAGTTTTAACAAAAATAATATGCCTCCCTGGACGTTACCTAAAGAAGCTACAAAAATAGGCATAATGTCGCGCAGTCTTGAGGGAGGAAAAGATAATGCCAGCTATTTATTTATTGATGATGCCCAAGGTAAAGAATCCTTCGAAATACACGCTGAGAAGGATATGAAAGTCACTATAGAGAAGAACCAAACCGTAAAAATTGATGGGACGCGCGAAACAACGGTGGAAAAAGCAGAAACTGCCAACTTCAAGGATAAACAAAAGACCACGGTTGCCAAAGGCAAAGAAATCGAAGTCACGGGTGGCGGGATTAAATATACTGTTTCTGATGGGTATAAAGCAGATATCACTGGCGATAAATCAGAAAAAATTAGTGAAAATTATCAATCAAAGGTCGGCGGCAATTTTACACAAAAGGTGAGCGGAAACTACGAACTCAAGGTTACCGGCAGTAAAAAAGACTCCGTAACAGGGTCTGTCGAAATCAAGGGGAGTAGCATGAAAATACAATCCAGTTCCACCTGCGATATTAAAGGTACATCATGCGATATTAAAGGGATATCCATATGTACTATAAGCGCTGCACTGATCAAATTGGGTTAATCTGCTGAACATTTTCCTCATACATTCTCAGCATTGGCGGGAATGAATATTTAATACAAAAAGACTCATTTGGGGCGTTTCAATGAAAATCATTAAACCTCTGCGTTTAAGTATGCTTTATCGCCCTTATCGCTGGCAGCAAAAGAATTATCTCGGGGTATCCATCATGGCTCTGACCGATATGAGTACATCCCCCCGCCTACGACCAGAGCCGGAACTTTGGCAACTTGCAGAGGCTGAATTGAAAACCTGCAATGGGGTTATCGATCTTGCCATGCCCAAATCCTACTCAGAATTCCTCGCTACGGGTTATGCCTATACGCACCATCAGACAGATAAAACATCTTGTTCTGTACGTATCCAAATGGAGCAATTAGATAAAACATTAGTTGTTTTCGGCAACCGCAATTGGGTTAACAATACCCCATCAAAGCCTCAGGAATTTGAACAAATGCGGCTGGACTGGAGCCGGGCTTTCGGCGGAAAAGATTATGAAGAAAACCCACACGGTATCGGTTTCACGCCCGAAATGCAGGAGAATGGTGTAGAGATCCATCGTCTGCCTAACATTGAAACTCTGCACAGGCAATTATTATCGCCACGGGATAAACCCAACCCCGCCAGCTTTTGTCCATTGGATTTAATATGTCCCCGCCGTTTTACCCGCATAGGTAAAAAATATGACAAACAGTGGCTCGAAAATGAATTTCCCGGTTTTTCCAGTGATATTGACTGGCGACTGTTCAATGCAGCTCCCCGTGATCAGTGGTGGGAACAATATGAAGCGTTACCTGAAAAGGCAGCGTGGCGGATTTGGAATATGCACCCTGAAAAACCGGTACAGGAAGGGATTCTTCCGCCATGGCAGGCTCGTTGTTTTATCAAGCGATTGCGTGTTGATGAAGAGGTTTTCGAAGAAATTATCATGCGCAATACAACAGTATGGTTTTTTCCTCACCTGGAACAAATGATCCTGATCTGGCATGGCTGTGCACACATTAATGAAGATGATGCCGCTGATGTCTTACAAATGCTTGCCACAATGGAACTCCGCGGGGAATCTCGGGCTGAAAGTCACTACCTTCAAATCCTTAATCAACGAATGGATAAAGAGAAAGGAGCACTGTACGCCTTTCGGGAAAAGGACCTGATTCCTGAAGAAATTATTGGCCCATGGGTGGACACAGAACAACCGGATGGTGGCAGCCCTTTGAGAGAAAATCTGCAAAATCGGGAAAAACGCCTGCGTGAGCAACAACGAGAGCGGATGAAGAGATATGGCAGAGATATCAATATGTTAATTCCCCTTTCTGAACCAGTTTCTAATCCCAAACCTGATGAATTGCCAGAGTTTGTGAACCAGACAGAGCAAGATGCCGCTCAAAAATACGCGGAAGCTGAACAACAACGAGAAAAAATCCGTGCAAGAGCCATAATACGGGGCATTAATGTCGATCAGAGTGCTATGGAAAATCAACTCAGGGGGCCACAAAATTACTTTCAGGTACGGGATATATTGTGCCAACAACAGCCCGGACTTAACAGTGAAAAGCTAACGCAGGCTGAACTGGCGTTGTATAAAATGTATCTGGCCTCAGTGCAGTCACAAGGCCCTGCCCTGCGTTTATCGGGTGATCTGTCACAAATTATTCGCAAACGTGTTCAGCGAATCATGCAGAAAGGCGGTAATTTCTGTGGGATGGATTTCACAGGCGTCGATTTTTCCGGCATGGATCTGCGCGGTGCCAATTTTTCCCGCACCTTATTAGAAAGCACCTGTTTCAATAACTGTCAGTTGGATGATGCGGATTTCAGTGAAGCAATACTGGTCAGAACAGAAATATGCAATGCCTCTCTGTATGGCGTAAAACTGGATAATACCAATTTGTCACAAGCAAAGTGTAAGCAGAGTGATTTTTCTGCCGCCAGTTTTAAAGAAACTCAATTGCAGGAAACGCTGCTTGATCATTGTCGGTTTAATAATACCCTCTTCGCCGATTTATTCCTGCAAGGGGCTTTTATCACTCAATGTCGTTTTCAACATTCACAATGGCAAAACTGTACCTTTCTGGAAATGATGCTGCCTTCACTCAAGTTCAACTATGCCAGCCTTAACAAAGTTTCCTTTATCAAGTGCCAGTTGGAGAAAGCCGTTTTTGATCATGCCACGCTTGACGGCTGTTCATGGGCGGAGACAAAAGCAGAATCAATCCATTTTCGTTCTGCCAAATTACTGACCTGCTCATTTGTGATGGGCAGTAATTTTAATCAGGCCGATTTCAGCAGTGCCACACTTACAGAGTGTAATTTGCGGCAGCTTCTTCTGGTTCAGTCTACATTCCATTCGGCAACACTGAATAATAGTGACTTTAGTGAAGCAAACTGCCAATTAACCAATATGCAGTATTTAAATACGGCTCAGAGCATATTCATCAGAACAGATTTTCGGGGTGCCCAATTAAACAACGCCAATCTGATAGGCGCCCTTATGCAAAAATGCAGCTTCGATGGAACTGATTTACGGGAAACCAATCTGTTCCGCACTGATATGTCCCAATCAGTCATTGACAATTCAACGTTGATTGATCAGGCATATACACAACGTACTAAAACCTTGCCCAAACGCGATCAGGAAATAATATGAGTACACTGACAGCGGATGAACTCATTACTAAAATCAGGCAGGGTGATGTCATTGAAAAAGTCAATTTGCAGGGAATCTCATTAATTGGCCAAAATTTATCAGGCGGCAGATTCAGGTCAGTCGATTTTTCAGAAGCCGATTTCTCCCATTCCATTCTAAAAGAATCCGTCTTTACTGAGTGCCAGCTTGAAGAAACCCACTTTAATTCAGTTATATGTGACCAAAGTCTATTTGAACAGTGTGATATGATTCGCGCCATATTCAGCAAGAGCATACTGAACAATTGTTCATTCACTCAATGTGCTTTGAAAAAAACACAGTTTAAAACAACCAAACAAAATAGTAGCCAGTTTTCATCCTGTGATCTGCAATATGCTGATTTTAATGGTAGTCAGCTTGATCGAGTAACATTTACCGACTCCTCATTGGATTACACAATGTTACATAATTGTTATCTTTTTGTGGTTACTTTTTTTCGTCAGGATTTACGAAAAACAGATTTTTATAGCTGTGAATTCATCAAAACCATTTTCTTTGCATGTGACCAATGTGGTCAAAATTATCAGGGACAACAATTTCAAGGATGCCTGTTTACAGACAATCAACTCGAAGCAGTTAATTTCAACCATGCAGAATTGACTAATTGCAATTTCAAAGGAGCCGGATTACAAAACGCCCAATTATCAAATGCCAATGCTACTCAAGCGCTATTCATTGACGCTGATTTGACAAATGCACGTTGTTGTAACAGTTTGTTTAATGAGGCTATTTTCATCGGCTCTTGTCTTAAGCTCGCTGATTTCCGACACAGCCAATTGCAACAGGCCATCATGCATAAAGTCCATGCGGTTAATACACAGTTTACTGGCTGCAATATGACCTACGCAGATCTTTCCTATGCCAATATCAGCAAAAGTGATTTTCGCGCAGCACGGTTTATGAGAACTCTTTTTCACCGTACTCAACAAGTTGGGACATTGTTTTCTGACCGTCAGGGCATATTGGAAAATGATCCTGAGCTATTTGCTGCGGAAGAGTGGAGTACGCAACAACGCCAACGTAAGATTTAATTTGGAGAATCGAAATGACGGAATCCTCTTATACTCTCTCTTCATATTCTTCTCTTGCTACGGAACCACTACAACAGATTGCGGGTCAGGTCGTGAATATTCTTCAAGACGGCAGTTTGATGGTCGAAAGCAAAAATCGGGGTTGGCGTTGCCGACAGGCTGCCAGTTGTCTTTTAACCCCGAGAATGGGCGATACCGTATTGGTCACAAAGGTCCATGAACAGTTATGGATACTGGCTATATTGGAGCGGATTGAACAACAGAACCCGGCTGAAATAAACATTCCGGGTGACTTATCCATAACTTCTCAGGGGAATTTGAGCTTATACAGCAATGGGCTGAATATCACAGCAGATAGCGGGAACTGCCATATCAATAAAATGCAATACAGTGGCGAGTCTCTGTCCGCCTGGGTTTCTGTCACCAGAATCATAGGCAATCAACTTGAATCCGTTTGGCAGGTCGTAACACAGTTGAGTAACCGGCTATTCCGCCATACAACACAAACAGAGCAAGTGCACGCAGGGCAATTGGATATGCAGGCTGAAAACTATATGCGATTACATGCCCAAAATACGGTTGTTTCCGCCAAAGCAATTACCAAAATAGATGCTGAACAGATCCACATTGGCTGATCCACATTAACTTAAGGAGGAAAAGCGATGTACGCTAATACCCAGGCTGGTGGCACCGATGTGGCAACAATACCCGATGTTTGCCTGACACCAGTACCCCCGGGACCACCAGCGCCGGTGACTTATCCTAATTTTGCGCAAGGTACGACTGGTATCAGTGCCAGTACCACCAATATTCTTTTTATGGGGAGTCCTGCCCATAACATGGCAACAACCATTGCTATGACGAATGGAGATAATGCGGGGATCAATCTTGGAGTTGCTTCAGGTACGGTAATGGGACCATCCCGTCATACGATGGGCGCTAATAGTGTGTTGATCAAAGGTTCACCGGCAACCCGCTTATCAAGCCTGACCATGCAGAACTCAACCAATACCACAGGATCACGTACCATCCCCAGCCAGATAAAAGTCGATATTTCCGGTGTCTGATTCACCTAAATGGAAAATGGGGGAAGTCATGGACAATGCAGGGAATATTACCCATGAAAAACGACCTTTTTCTGATAATGATAAAACAAGAAGAGTTTTGGCGAATAGATTAAGTTTAAATATCAAATGGATAAGGATGATATTATTCTCTCTTATTTTGATGACATTAACAGGATGTTCTTCATCACCAGAACAGAAAAAATTGCCGGCCTATAAACTGATTTTCGATATCCCAATTAATGCAAATAGCTCAGCCCCACTGAAAATACACGCTATCTTGTTGAAATCAAATGTAGAGCTTATGTCTGCTGATTTCTTTTCACTACAAGAAAAAGCAGAAGCTGTATTGGGCAATAAACTGGTGAATGCCGATCAGTTTTTTTTACTGCCAGCCCAAAAAAAAAGATTCTGGTTTGAAAAAAATATGCCTGAAGCCAGCTACATAGGAATTTTCGCTGAATATAAGCAATTGAATGGGAAAAGATGGCGTATCTCATTCCCCGTCCCCGAACCTGAAAAACCTGCTTTTTACCAATTTTGGGCCTCATCGCCAGACGAATTAGACATATACATTCAAGTCACAGACAACGGTTTGAATCTTATCAATAAAGACAATTAATGTATGCCGCAAGGGAAGGAACTGGATGAATAGATCAGAAAAAGTTATCTGGACAGAAGGCATGTTTTTACGTCCCCATCACTTTCAACAATCTGAAAATTATCTGGAAGCTTATGTCCGAGATTGGGGAATGGCACAAAATTCATATTATTGGGGCTTTTTGACTCTGGAATTGGATCAGTCATTTCTTGAGCAAGGCAAGGTGATGGTTTCATCAGCCAGCGGCATTTTTCCTGATGGAACGCCATTTCGTTTTACTGAAGCCCAGGCACCGACGCCCTTGCAACTTGCAGAAAATCAAACAGGAGAAAATGTTGTATTGGCATTGCCAATTTTCCGGGGAGGAAAAGAAGAGATCATTTTTCGTGAGAGAAACGATTCCATGGCACGTTTTGTCAGTATTGAGTCTGAAGTCAATGACTTTAATGCGATGTCAGTCGGAAGTGCCACAGTGCAATTTGGGAAAATGCGTCTGCGGTTAATGCTGAAATCAGACCTGACACCAGAATGGACTTCATTGAGTATTGTGCATGTCATGAACAGAAGCCGCGATAATAAGCTACTTATCAATCCACAATTTATTCCTCCCCTACTCAATTGTCATGCACACCCGCAAGTGGTCAGTTTCATTGCAGATTTGCAGGGTTTGCTGGAACAGCGCCGACAGCAAATAAGCCAGCGTTTGTTACAATTGGGGCGACGCAATGATTCAGAAGTCATGGACTTTCTTCTGCTGTCATTGATAAACCGTTATAGCGGCCAAGTGAGCCACATACGAAATTTGCCATTACTGCACCCAGAACGCCTGTTCAGTGAGTGGCTACAATTTGCTACCGAATTAGCCAGTTTTTCTCAAACACGAATGCCGGAAGAAAAGCTCCCGATTTATGATCATGACAATTTGGCAATGTGTTTCGATCATCTGATGTTTGAATTGCGTCAAGGGTTGTCAATCATTTTAGAAGAACATGCGATCCTGTTACCTCTGACCGAATATTCTCATGGATTGAATGTGGCTACCTTACCAAACGTCAACATGCTGAACACATTCAGTTTTGTATTGGCCGTTTGTGCTGATGTTCCCAAAGAAACGTTGATGAACCGTTTTCCCTCCCAGATGAAAATTGCCCCTGTTGGTCGTATACGTGAACTGGTTCAGTTGCAATTACCCGGTATTTCAGTATGTGCAATGCCATCAGTCCCCAGACAAATCCCCTGGCATTCAGGCTATTTATACTTCGAATTAGAAAAAGAAGGGGAATTATGGAACCAAATGGAGAAATCCGGCGGTTTTGCGTTACATCTGGCGGGTGAATTTCCTGGCCTGAACATGGAATTCTGGGCTATTCGTAATCAGTCCAAATAACGTAATCAGTCTGAAAATAAGAATAAATAGAGGGAACGTTTCATATGATGCAAAGCAAAAATACACACGATTATACCGTGCCTTCTGGTGACTCTCGTGATAATCCCCTCGTTCATGCCGCAAACCCTCTGTTGAATAGTATCCCGCAGATCCGCCACTCCACAGAGCATCCAGACCCAATAGGTTTACGGCAAAAGTTGATCGATGAAATCCGGAGCTTTGAAGTGAAATGCCAACAAGCCAAACTTCCTTACGAAGTGATCATCGGAGCACGTTATTGCCTGTGTACCGCACTGGATGAAGCGGCTGCATTAACACCCTGGGGAGTTAGTAGTGTCTGGTCCGGCAGTGGGCTACTGGTTACCTTTCACAATGAAACGTGGGGAGGTGAAAAGTTTTTCCAGCTATTAGCGACATTATCACAGAAACCAAAAGAAAATTTGTTTCTGCTGGAACTCATTAATTTTTGCCTACAACTTGGATTTGAGGGACGTTACCGCATTATGGATAATGGGCGCTCCCAATTGGAAACCGTGAAACAACGCCTATTCCAGTTAATTTATTCAGTCCGTGGAAAACATCCCCCTGAATTATCACCGACGCTCAGGAACACCACAGCACCGAACAAACTCTGGCAATCCCCTTTCCCGATATGGGCTGGTGTCGCGGTGGTCAGTTTTTTCGTTTGTATTTTGTATATTGGGTTGAACTGGCAATTAGGTGGTCTCGCCAGTCCTGTATTAGCCACAATCTATCAAACCAATTTGCCTAATGTGTCAGTTGATGATCGGATATTACCTGCTACACCTGCTGTACCAGCCGTACCACCGACGTTGAATCTGCAAGAGATGCTAAGGAATGAAAATCCCACAAGATTACTGAATGTGGTCGATTCGTTTGATAGAAGTATCATCACCTTGCAAGGTGATGGATTGTTCAAAACGGGTTCCACACACATTAACAGCCATTACTTGAATATTATCAAGAACATTGCTGAGACAATAAACCGTTTCAAAGGTGAGATTCTGGTTATTGGTTATACCGATGACGTTCCCATGTATAGCGCGAGTTTTTCATCCAACTATGCACTATCACTCGCCAGAGCCAAGGCAGTAAAAAGAGAGCTTCAGAAATATCTGGATCAACCCGCACGTGTCAAGACAGAAGGAAGAGGAGACAGTAACCCTTTAGTTCCAAATGATACGCCAAGTCATCGAGCTAAAAACAGACGAGTAGAAATCATCTTGTTAGTTTCTCCTGTAAATCAGACGGAGTGAGAAAACTGAAACATGTTGAACGCCATTCTTTCCATCATTACCAGCCGGTTAATGTGGAGTTTATTTGGAATAACCGCCATCTCTTCCATTATCTGGTTTATTGGGCCGATTATTTCCATTGGCAGCATGGTACCTTTTGAATCAAATTTGGTACGCATAATTACCATCACCTCATTATTCCTTATTTGGATTTTAATTCAGTTAGTGCCCCGCCTTTATCGGGCATGGTTAGATAAAAAAAAAGCATCCAGTCAATTAAATAAAGACGGTAAGGAAAACAAGGAGAATGACGAAAGTGAACAGGTTCAATATACAACAACACTGTCAGAACGCTTTTCTCATGCTTCACGGCTCCTGAAAAATGCCTATTTTTATGGCCTGAATACCAAATACAAACCAAATTGGAGGCATTTCTTCAATCGACAATACTTATATCAATTACCATGGTATGTCGTTATCGGAGCACCTCATTCAGGGAAATCTACCGCACTGGCAAATTCCGGTCTGCATTTTCCATTATCAGACCATTTTGAAAAACCGGCACTGTACAGCATGAAAGGAATTAATGACTGTAACTGGTGGTTCACTAGTGACGCAGTCCTGCTGGATACGGCGGGACGATATACCACACAGGATACCCAGCCAATACAAGACGCCAGTGAGTGGAAGTGTTTCATTAAGCTGTTAAAACAATATCGCACACGCCAGCCTCTTAATGGCGTCATTATTACTGTTAGTGTAGAAGATTTGCTGAATTTACCCAAGGAAGCCCGCGAACAGCAAGCTTATATGTTACACAGGCGCTTAGCAGAATTACATGAACAGCTTAAAATCCGGTTTCCGATTTATGTCATCGTCACGAAAACAGATTTATTGAAAGGATTTAATGCTTACTTTGCTCATTTTGACAAGACGCAACATAATCAAATCTGGGGGTTTACTTTCCCGTGGAATAAAACTGACTGGAATATAAGCGATTTATTTGAACAGCAATATGATCTGTTACAAAAAAGATTAGATGCAGAATTACCCAATATTTTACTGCAACAGAATACGCCCCGGCACTGTGCCGAAAGTTATTTATTTCCACAAGAATTCGCCGCGTTACGTCCATTAATTGGGCAATACCTTGAACTTGTATTCGCTGAATCTGGATTCGAAATTCCTTATTCTCCACGGGGGCTTTATTTCACCAGTGGAATACAAAAAGACGTGCCATTTGATAACATCATGGAAAGACTTAACCGTCATCTCCAATTACCAACAGATAATAATAGCAGTTCACTATCATGGAACAATCATCAGGCATGGCAGAATAATGAGGACTTTTTGCATCAGCCTTATTTTCTGAAAAACTTATTGGTCAGTATTTTTCAGGAAGCGGGATTAGCCAGTTACAACCGCTGGTGGGTATACCGCAGTTATCTGCTGAATGGACTGGGTTATACGATTCTGGTGACAACTTTGGTGTTTATTATCACCTTATTTTTTACCAGTTATAGCAACAACAAAAATTACCTCATGGAAGTACAGGCTAAGATCCCCCCTATTCTTCGCCAGTGTGCTGAATTAAAAAAAGAAAACAATAATACCGATATTTATTCCCTGCTACCTGTTTTGAATAATCTGGCTAATTTGGCGAAGAGTGAGAAATTTTCACTTGATGATCCCCCTTTATCCTACCGGATGGGATTGTATTGTGGTGAACAGATTAGTGATGCAAGCAGGACTCTGTACACAAAGACATTAAACTCATTATTGTTGCCACAGATTGCACAGTTAATAATCTCTGAGATGCGTCAGGACAAAGGCAATAATGTGGATGTAGATAGCACATACAATACGCTGAAAGCGTATCAAATGTTATATCAGCCCAAGTATTATGACAGTAAGTTCTCACGTAATTGGGTAATGCAATATTTGCAAACACATTTGCAACCCAATATTCCCCGGGAACAGTTGTCTCAAATTGACGAACACCTTAAACAATTGCCGGACAATCAAATTGTCACATCGCCCTATGTCCGTGATAACCAACTGGTAGAACAAAAACAGGCCCAGCTCAGCAGCATTCCACCAGCACAACGCATTTATACTCACTTGAAGTATAACTTGTTGAATAACGCTAACTTACTGCCAGTAAGCCTGATAACTCTTGCCGGCCCTCAAACTGAACTTGTTTTTTCACGTATCAGTGGTACACCGATAACTCAGGGTATACCCGGAATGTTTACTCCAGCAGGTTATAAAACAGGTTTTGGCAAGGATCTCAACGCGCTTATCGATACGCTGTACAGCCAGGATAGCTGGATACTGGAAAAGTATGAAAGAAAACAACCTCCTAAAGAGATCGCATTTTTTGTCCGCCAGTTTTATATCAATGATTATATTTATCAGTGGGATCAATTTCTGTCTGATATTCGCCTGAACAATATCACCAATATGGAACAACGCGCCAATATGGCCCGCTTATTAGCTTCAAATCTTTCTCCCATGCGCCATCTTCTGATTAATATCAGTAAAAATGTCACCTTGGATGAAGGGCTGAGCAATGGCAAGGCAGATAAAATAGGTAATCTCGTCAACAATAACGCTAAATCATTAACAAAACTCGTCCCCAATCAACTGCGAACAGAAGACGAACAACCTACGCCAGAACAAACACTAAGAGAGCATTTTGCACAAATCACTGCATTGGCAAAAATCTCTGACGGCAAAACCAAAAAAATTCCTTTTGATAACATACTGAAAAAAATCAATGAATTATATGAATACCTAAATTCTGTACAAGATGCAGCGAATATAGGTATGCCTGCACCATCAAATAAAATCATTATGCAGCTACAGGCAACGGCTGAACTTCTGCCCATCCCGTTCAGAAATATGATTTCTTCATTGGCGATGGGTGCCAACAGTGATACGCAGCTCAGTGATATAAAGAATATCGGTAAGCATCTTAATGCAGAAGTCAGCAGTTTCTGCAATCAGGCGATTGCCAACCGCTACCCGCTGTCACATAGCGCCCGTAATGATATAAAGCCCGATGATATGGCGCGAATGTTTGCTCCCGGCTCAGGCATCATGGACAGCTTTTTCCAGAAGAATCTGGTGGGAAAAGTGGATACCAGCCAACCAGACTGGCGTTTTATCTCAGTAGTGGATGGTAAGGTATCGCCGGAAAATAAAGAATTACTTAAGCCATTTAAACAAGCCGAGATTATCCGCAATACCTTTTTTACCGGTGAAGCCACCGCGCCTTCATTCCAAATCATCGTGCGCACGGTTGATATGGATTACAACATATTGAGCATGATATTGGATGTAGACGGTAAGCAATTACAATATAGTCACGGCCCTCCCGTTTTACAGCAGTTCAACTGGCCCGGCCCCGGTAAAACAAATCAGGTTCGCATCCAATTGAATTTAGCAGATGGAACAACAGCCAGCTTAATGACTTCTGGTCCGTGGGCTTTAAACCGCCTGCTCGATTATGCCAAACCTTTTCCACAACAAAAAAGCACCAGTAGTGATATGAGCCTGTCAGCAACATTCAATATCAATGGTCATCATATTTCATTGAAATTTATCCCAAACAGTATTTTTAGCCCATTTAAGCTACCCCATTTCACCTGCCCCAACTTAACAAATTCATAAAAATCGGTAGCGTATTTAATCATCAGAATAAGCAGAAAATGACTATGAATATTGATGCCTTACTTAAGCCAGTCAGCACCGAATCGCCCTGTGGAGAAGATTTGGAATACGATGCCGAATTTATGGAGTTAGAACAATCCTTGTTCGGAAAAGTAGAACAGCAATTCGGTGATATTACTATTCCCGCAGAACAGCCCAACTGGGCAGAAGTAGAAAAGCAATCTATAAAATTATTGAGCCGTACTAAAGATTTGCGTGTCATCATAGCGCTGGCACAATCATGGTTAGAAATGCGGGGATTATGTGGTTATGCCGATGGTATGGATTTGCTCAGGCAAACACTGGAGTGCTATTGGGAAGAGGTCTGGCCGACACTGGAATTTGAGGGAGAATATGATCCATTGTTTCGCCTTAATATACTCGCAGCGATTGAGGATAATTCACCTCTCACCTTGCAGGTGAAGCGTTCCATTCTGCTGAGAAGTATTTCAAAAGAATTGTCATTACAGGAAGTCTTTTCATTACTTGATGGAACAATAACTGAAATTAGTGGCTATACAGGTGGGCGCACGCGATTGGTGGAAGAATTAAAACAACTAAGTAATGGCCCCGAAATTACAGCCGTAATAAATATTCGCGATCACCTTATCGCAATACTGAATATTATTGGCAATAAATTATCAGCAATGTATGTACCTGAATTATCTGGTCTTTTAAAGAATTTAAATAAGGTGATTGAATTTTGTCCTTCACCAGTACTTCAATCAGCAACCAATATTTCTGACAAAGGAAAAACGCCGGATGCCCTGACACCAATATCCCCCTTTGCAGAACAGACAAATTCCCTATTAACAGAAAATACGGAAAATAAGACATCAACGTATTGGAACGAAGTGGAAGCCAATAACCGTGATGAAGCACGCATGTTATTAGAGAAAGCCAAACACTATTTTCTTAAGTATGAACCCAGCCATCCTGCTCCGATAATGATTGCCCGCATTCAGCGGTTAATTGATCGTGATTTTATTGATATTGTTCATGATCTTGCCCCAGATGGACTAAATCAACTCGAAATCATTTTTGGTCGTCCGGATAACTGAGACACAGATTAAAATTATTAGCGACTCATTTCTTATTAACTTATTAAGCTGTCAAATTAATTAGCCAGTAATGGAGAATTTGCTATGAAATCCAGTGGACAAAAATTTATCGGGCGAAATCGTCCCCCACGTGTACAGATTGAATATGATGTTGAACTTTACGGTTCAGAACAGACAATTCAATTACCCTTTGTTATGGGGGTAATAGCCGATTTAGCCGGAAAACCGATCGAAGCCTTGCCTGAGGTCAGTGAACGCAGCTTTTTGGAAATTGATGTTGATAACTTTGATGAGCGCATGAAATCAATAAAACCCCGTGTTGCTTTTCAAGTGGACAATACATTGACAAGTGACGGAAAGCTGAATGTCGTACTAGATTTTGAAAAAATGGAAGACTTTCAACCTGATGCCATTGCTAAAAAAGTGGAGCCGCTGGCTAAGCTGCTGGAGGCACGAACCCAACTGGCAAACTTATTATCCTATATGGACGGTAAAAACGGCGCAGAACAGCTGATCGCCGAAATTCTGCAAAACCCCGCTCTGATGAAATCTCTGGCCGAAGCGCCAAACCCTTCAGAACGTGCTAATGAAACAGAAAATACCCCTGAAGAAGATACTGAAAATAAGGAGTCATAAATGAGCACAACTGAACAAGAAACCGAACTTCAGCAAGAGCAGGAACAGGTATCGAAAGAGTATACGCCTGATGAACTGAGTGTACTCCTGAATAAAGAATTTCGCCCCCAGAGTGATCAGACTCGCAATGCCGTTGAAAATGCGGTGAAAACATTAGCTCAGCAGGCGCTGGAAAATACTGTCACGGTTTCCGGTGATACCTACCGTACCATTCAGGCCCTCATTGCCGAAATCGATAATAAATTATCACAACAAATTAATCATATTCTTCACCATGACGAATTCCAGACTCTGGAAGGTGCCTGGCGCGGCCTGCATCATCTGGTCAATAATACTGAAACTGACGAAATGCTGAAAATCCGTGTGATGTGCATTTCCAAAAAAGAGTTGGGTAGCACGCTAAAACGTTTTAAAGGTGTCAGTTGGGATCAAAGCCCTATCTTTAAAAAGATCTATGAAGCAGAGTATGGTCAGTTTGGTGGTGAACCATACGGGTGTCTGGTTGGTGATTACTATTTTGACCATACCGCACCCGATGTTGAGCTTTTGCGTGAAATAGCACAGATTAGTGCAGCAGCCCACTGCCCATTTATTGCCGGTGCCGCGCCAAGTGTGTTGCAAATGGAATCCTGGCAAGAGCTCTCTAATCCACGAGATCTGACCAAAGTTTTCCAGAATACGGAATATGCTCCTTGGAGCAGCTTGCGTGATTCTGAGGATATTCGTTATCTGGGATTGGTGTTGCCGCGTTTCCTCGCTCGCCTGCCTTATGGCAACAAGACCAATCCCGTAGATACTTTTAATTTTGAAGAGGATACGGAAGGCCCCACACACGGTAATTACACTTGGGCTAATTCTGCTTATGCCATGGCTGTTAATATCAATCGTTCATTTAAACAGTATGGCTGGTGTACTTCTATCCGTGGCGTAGAATCCGGCGGACTGGTGGAAAATTTGCCTTGTTATACGTTCCCATCTGATGATGGGGGTATTGATATGAAATGCCCCACCGAAATTGCAATTAGCGATCGCCGTGAGGCAGAATTGGCAAAGAATGGTTTTATTCCTCTATTACATCGTAAGAACACGGACATGGCAGCATTTATTGGTGCGCAATCACTTCAAAAACCTGCTGAATATTACGATCCTGATGCGACTGCCAATGCAAATCTTTCGGCTCGTTTGCCTTATTTATTTGCCTGTTGTCGTTTCGCCCATTATCTGAAATGTATTGTGCGCGATAAAATAGGGACTTTTCAAAAGCGCGAAGATATGGAACGTTGGCTTAATCGCTGGATTATAAATTATGTTGATGGTGATCCTATTAATTCTTCACAAACCGTTAAATCTAAAAAACCGCTGGCTAATGCAGAGGTACAAGTAGAAGAAGTGGAGGGAAACCCGGGCTATTATCATGCGAAGTTCTTCTTGCGACCTCATTATCAATTAGAAGGATTAACGGTTTCTCTGCGCTTAGTATCAAAACTTCCTTCATTGGAAGGAGGTTAAAGTCAAATAAATCCTATAGTAATATTTGTTTTAAACACTCTTTGTAATATCAATCGTGCATAATTGCAAAATATATATTAGCCATTTAATCGGAGTAAATTATGTCTGAGATTAATTATGGATACATTAAGCTTGAAGGTATTGATGGTGAATCCGGAGATGACAAACATAAAAATTGGACTGGTTTTGGCAATATTGGTATTCAAACTGCAAATCCAGCTAGTATCGATGGTGTTTCAGGTCTTACTGCCGGTACACCAGTAATAGATTTAATCTTTATCGCATTCGAACTCGAGAAAGCGCATATTGCGATGCGTAAGCATCTGTTACAGGGAAAGCATATAAAAACAGTGACAATAGAAATAATGAAAAGGGGAGAAGCAATCGATATAGTGTGGCAAAAAATTCTGCTATCACAATCTCTTATTGTTCATAGTACTGTGTCCCTGAGTCGTAATAGTGGTTATTGTCAGATTGGAATAGACTACCAGCAATATGAAGAAACATACACAGGGCAAAAACCGGATGGTACAGCTGATGCGGCAACTCATCATGGTTATGATCGTTATGCTAACAAAGTTATTTGATTAATTTAAAGAGAAATTAATTATGAGCGAATTAATCGGTGGATATTTAGAAATAAAGGGTATTAAAGGTGAATCTAAACACACCAAATATATTGGTTGGATAGCTGTTTTAACCATGGAACATACTATAACCAATCAAGCTAGTATTACTCAGAAAAAAGGTTTGTGCGCAGGAACACCTTTTATCGGTGAGTTAACAGCTCAAGTATTGTATGATAAATCCAGTACGACTTTACGTGGTTATTTATTTAAGGGAAAACATGCTGAATCGGCTAAAATCGAGATGTTAAGATCATCCAGTGGAGATGAAGAAGAAGCATACTATATATTCGATATGAAAAAAGTTTTTATTACATTATGTAATACCTCTTACGATTCATATGGGAGTAATAATGATACTTTTATTAAGTTAGCTTTTGAAGAGTATACAGAAAATTATATTGGGCAGAAATTCGACGGTACTCCAGACGCTGCTGTTTCTTGTGGTTATAATATTGCTACTAAGAAAATCTCTTAATAAAGAAATAGTAAATAATGTCTGTCAGTCATTTCAATAATAGGCATCCATAATTATGCGATTTACCATTGTTAAAAACATCGGTACAAACCGACCGCCACAATTCAGTTATGATTTCACACCACCTGGCGGTACTATTGGTCGTAGCACGGACAATAACTGGGTTTTACCCGATGAAGAACAGGCCATAGCCCGTTTGCAGGCGATTGTTTCTGTTTCTTCCGATGGCGAATGCCGCATGATTAATCGTGGTGTTGCTTCTGAGATTTCATTGAACACAATCCCAATGGCACCCGATCGCCAGATTGAAGTTTGTGATGGTGATATGCTGAATATTGGTGATTACCAAATTCAGGTTGTTAATATCAAACAAAGTGCGCCACCTTCGGCTACAACGCGGACTCTTAATACGGCTGAACCTTCCGACAATAAACCAGCGGATATTTCTAATGAGGTCTGGGATGGATTGGAAAATATTTTCACTCCAACAGTTTTTACTCCAACAGATAGTGCACTAACGCAAACGGCGCCATTGAGTGATGACAATCCGCTGATAAAGCCCCAACAATATCAGGAACGCAATCCTATTGATCCACTGGAACAAATGGAGACAAGAATCGACCTTGATAGCCTGCAATTCCGTGCCACTGATCCTATTACAATGTTTAATCCTGATACCGATTTCCAACAAGAAAATATTCTGAACGACACCACGCTCAGCACGTTATTACAGCAAAATAATCAATATGGTAATCAGAATAATAAACAGGAAATTGACCCTCTGGTACTATTTGCCAATAAGCATACTCAGGGGAATATTAAAAATGACGATCCCTTAAACTTAATGATAAATAATGCCGAACCACTGGCGCCTTTGGATAACGCAACAGAAGAAACAACCCAGAACTCAGTAAAAAACCCAGCAGACACTGAACTTCATAATCAAAACGATTATCAAGAACCTGTTAATTATCAAGAGCATTCTTTTCGTCATGAAAATAACAGTAAGTATGACGAAAGTGTCGGCGAACGTCTTAATATTGATCCCGTTACCTATAAACCCCATCCCCCACATCCACACCAAACGGATGAAGTTAAATTAGAGGGTAAGTCTCTGGAAGCTTTATTAAACGGTATGGGACTCAATCATATTCAACAACCCCAGTTTGATGAACATAAAATGTATCAATTGGGGAAATTGGTCAGTCAGCTATCCCAAGGCATTATGGCTCTTAACGCTTCAAGAACCTTGTTAAAACACAAGACAGATGCAGACATGACCCAAGTCTTGGCCGATGCCAACAACCCGTTTAAACTTTTACCTTCAGGCCAGGCTGTGTTGGTTCAGATGTTTGGTAACTATATGCCCGGCTTTCTGTCACCAGAACAAGCTACGCGGGATATTTTACTCGAACTCCAAGCCCATCAATTAGGTATGATCGCAGGGTTACGTACCATCACAGCAGATATCTTACAGTTATTCGACCCTAACGTTATTGAACAAAAAGCACACAAAGAAGGTGGATTTCCTCGTTTATCATTAACATCAACTTATAAAGCCGCTTTATGGGACTATTTCACTAAACAGTATCAGGAAATAGCACATAAGCTTGATCAGGATTATGCTTTATTAGGGAAAAATTTTCGGCAAGCCTATGGGGCAGAAATACATCGATATAAATGTTCTCAAAATAAATCAAATAAATAAATAAATAAACAAATAAATAAAAAATAATTAATATTTCTCTTCTATAATTTTTTCGTCACCTCAATCAATATCATCCATAACCATAATACCTAATAGGTGACTAATGAATGACAATATTACTTTGTTATATGGCGGTTATCATGCGAGAAAACCTCCGCGCATAACAGCCAGAGATAAAATGCTGCCTTCTTTACTTGACAGGCTCACAGATAACGACACTGCCAAGAAAAAAGAAACTGTCAGCAATTACCTATTATCACACAAAGCCCTGCGGCAAAATGTCCTACGGGATTTGCAGTGGCTACTCAACAGCATCAATCGAGAACCTAATCAAAATCTTTCCTTTTTCCCAGAAATACAACACTCTGTTTATAACTTCGGCATGGGACCACTGGCCGGTAGAAATATGTCTGATATCGAATGGTGCGATATTCAAAATAAGATTATTAATGCCATTCGTATTTTTGAACCACGCATCATTCCCGATAATCTTCAGGTAAACTGCATTTCCGATATAAATTCACTGTCGCTATACAATGTATTATCCATCGAAATAAAAGGATTTTTGTGGTGTATTCCCTGGCCACTTGAGTTTTTATTCCGCAGTGATATCGATCTGGAAAATGGTTATTTCATTATGAAAGAAACAGGATAAATCATGGATAGCAAGTTACTGGAATATTATAACCGAGAGCTGGTGTATTTGCGTGAAATGGGAAAAGAATTTGCTGAACGCTATCCCAAAGTGGCTAACCGCCTGGGAATGCATGGCATTGATATCGCTGATCCCTATGTTGAGCGCTTGTTAGAAGGCTTCGCTTTCCTCACCGCCCGCATCCAGTTGAAAATGGATGCGGAATTTCAACATTTTTCCCAGCATTTATTGGAAATGCTGTATCCCAACTATTTGGCCCCCACTCCCTCAATGGCTATCACCGAACTCAAACCTGATATGAGTAAAGGGGATGTCAGCCACGGATTCCCGGTTCCCCGCGGAACTATCATGCTCTGCCAGACATTGAAGAAAGAGGGAATTACTTTTCAATATGTCACGACTCAAGACGTCGTTTTACAACCACTGAGTTTACAAAAAGTGGAGCTTGGCAAGATCCCGGCCAACATTCCTCTTATGGGATTAAATCTTCATCAGTATAGTGCTGTCAGTGCACTGCGTATCCGCTTGGCCTGTCAGGGGAAATTTTTCCTTAACGAACTGGATCTAAATACGCTGACTTTTTTTCTTTCAGGACCCGATATTCAGTCCCAGAGATTGCTGGAATTGATTATGGAACACTCTATTGGCATGGTATGTCAGACGCTGGGTGAAACGCCGCAGTATCAGGTATTACCTGACATTTCACCGCATCACGAAGGATTTGAAGATAATCAGGCAATGTTGCCTAATGACCCTCGTAATTTTAGTGGGTATCGTCAGGTTCAGGAATATTTTGCTTTTCCTGCACGTTTCCGTTTCTTCAGTATCCGTGGAATGCAATCTTTGCTGGGACAAACAGAGAAAGAAAGCGAATTTGAACTCATTCTGCTTCTGGACAAAATCGATAGTGACTTAGAAAGCCTGGTCGATGCCTCTTATTTGGCACTGAACTGTACTCCCGTGATTAATCTTTTTCCGAAAGTGACTGAACGGGTTACTGTCGATGAAAGTACCAATGAGTATCATCTGGTTGTGGATAATATCCGTCCACTGGATTACGAAATTTTTTCTGTACAACGTTTATACGGCGTTGATGAAAACCACAACGAAGAACGCATATTTCGCCCTTTTTGGTCAACGAACAGTGATGATAAAAGTAATTATGGTGCCTATTTCACCCTGCGCCGCGATCCCCGTATTTTGTCTGAACAGGCTCATCACTACGGAACCCGTACCAGTTATATCGGTACAGAAACATTTATCTCAATTGTCGATGAACACCATTCTCCATGGCCTAGCGCACTAAAATATTTAAGTGCTGATGTTATGTGCACCAACCGTGATTTACCTGCAATGTTGCGACAACAAGATATCGGCAGTTTTGCTATGCTGGAATCCATACCTATTAATCAAATCGTGTTTCTTAAGAGGCCAACCATTCCACATCCCGCTCTGGCAGAAGGCTCTATATCATGGAGTTTAATTAGCCAACTTCAAATCAATTATTTCAATTTTATGGATAAGGACAAAAAGGAAAGTACTCAGGTAATACAGCAATTATTAAGCCTATATTCCACTCTTGCTGAACCCGCAGTAACACGTCAAATCAGTGGAATACGCCATTGTTCGCTAAAAGAAATTTATCGTCGGACGACCGAGCCGGGTTCCATTGCCTTTGCCCGGGGTGTCAGCATTAAGCTTGAAGTGGATGAACAGGAGTTTGCCGGAACCAGCCCATGGCTTCTGGCCAGTGTGCTGGAAAAATTATTTTCGCGTCTGGTAACCATGAACTCATTTATAGAAATGACACTGCATAGCCAGCAACGCGGGCAGATCGGGTTCTGGCCTGCCCGTATAGGCAGCAAGAAATTGTTATGAGCATGATACATATAAAAAACATGAAGACGGATATCATTACCATTCATCGTATATGTCGCTTACCAAATACTTTTTGGCTACAACTGACTCAAGCACCGTGGAAATTCGATTTATTCCAGACGCTGCGTCGAATAGATGCCCAATCAGGGGAATATTATCGGCTGGGAACGGCTCCGTTACCACGCTATGAACCTCTACGCCTGGGGCAAAAAGCCTCAATGGTATTCGCTCCTTCGACGATTTCAGAAGTTCAACAACGGGAAAATTCGAAATTGTATGATATTCTCATTTACAGTTTCGGGTTATTTGGCCCCAATGGGCCATTACCCCTGCATTTAACCGAATATGCCTATTCACGGGAGTATACTTATCACGACTCAACGTTAAGCTCCTTTGCCAATTTATTCCATCATCGCCTAACGCTCCTGTTCTACCGGGCCTGGGCTAACGCACAACCGGTTTCATCTCTGGACAGGCAGGACAATCAGAGATTCTGCCGTTATCTGGCCTGCCTGATAGGTACGGGATTACCCGCCCAGCAGGATCTTGATACTCTCTGTAGTAACACTATCGATGACACCATCAAAAGCCACGCTCGTTACTCGCTAGCGGGTCATCTTTCCCGCCAAGGGCATAGTGCGGAAGGGTTGGAAAAAATTCTGCTTTTTTATTTCAAAGTCCCCGTCAGAATCATCCAAAATATTCCACAATGGCTGAAAATAGAAACTCAGGATCAGGCCCGATTGAAAGCGGGACGTCATATGCCCAGCTTAGGCAAATCTGCCTTCCTTGGCATCGCAGCATACGATATTCAACATAAATTCCGCATTGAGCTGGGGCCATTAACCAAATCAGAATATGACATGTTTCTGCCCGGGCAACCTAAAGCACAGCAATTACGTAATTGGGTATATCAATATCTGGGTATTGAATATGTATGGGATATCAGGCTAGTACTTGATAAATCAGCCATAACAGAAATGCGTCTGTCAAAAACAATAAAATTGGGCCTGAATAGCTGGGTTGGACAGGTTACCCAATCAGCTCACTATGATGATTTAATCTATAACCCAGAATCCCCCCAGAGTGAATTCTAATTTATTTGCCTTTGGTTAACTTTTATCTCTGGTTAACTTCTTCCATAAGCAACAACTATTACTGCGGGTTATATTTATGTCAGAAATCAGTCGCTCTGTTCTCTTTGGTAAACTTAATCGTTTGTTATTCACTTCGCTGGAAAATGCCACAACATTTTGCAAACTACGCAGTAATCCTTATGTTGAACTGGTGCATTGGCTACATCAACTCATGCAACTGCAAAACAGTGACCTGCAACTCATTATCCGTTACTTTGCACTGGATGAACCCAGCCTGACAAAGGATATCATTGCGGCACTGGATCGCTTGCCACGCGGTGCCAGCACGATTTCTGATCTCTCCGAACACATTGACAGCGCTGTAGAACGCGCTTGGGTATACGGTTCACTGAAATTTGGTGTTGACAAAATCCGCAGTGCGCATTGGCTCATTGGTATGTTAAAAACGTTCAATCTGCGCAATACGTTGAAAGCTATTTCCCCACAGTTCGATCGTATTAATACAGATACTTTGGTGGATAATTTCAACGCTATCTGCGGTAGCAGTAATGAAGCACAAGAGAGTACCGAATTATCCCCCAATAATACGCAAGCAACGGTACAGCCATCGCCTGACAGCGCGTTACAAAAATACGGGCAGGAACTGACTGCTCGCGCCCGTAACGGTGATATTGACCCTGTATCAGGGCGCGATGAAGAGATCCGTCAAATTATCGATATCCTGATGCGGCGACGTCAGAATAATCCCCTACTGACAGGAGAAGCAGGTGTTGGCAAGACGGCTGTCATTGAGGGATTGGCATTGCGGATTACAACAAATGAAGTCCCCCCTCCTCTACAAAACGTGCGACTTTGGCTATTAGATATTGGTATGTTGCAGGCCGGTGCAGGGGTCAGAGGTGAGTTCGAGTCCCGCTTGCGCAAAGTGATTGAAGAAGTACAATCCAGCCCAGTTCCCATTATTCTGTTTATTGATGAAATTCATACGCTGATCGGTGCAGGCGGACAACAAGGAACCGGTGATGCTGCCAATTTGTTAAAACCCGCATTGGCACGGGGACAATTACGGACTCTCGGCGCGACCACATGGTCAGAATATAAAAAATATATCGAAAAAGATCCCGCCCTTACGCGCCGTTTTCAAGTTGTCCAGGTTCATGAGCCGGATGAAACCAAAGCATTGCTGATGCTACGCAGCCTGGTGAATACACTGGAGAAACATCATCATGTCCTTTTATTGGATGAAGCTGTTGAGGCAGCGGTACGTCTCTCTCATCGCTATATTCCTGCCCGCCAGTTGCCTGATAAAGCGATAGCTTTGTTGGATACCGCTTGTGCCAGAGTTGCAATCAGCCAGCATGCTGAACCCCCTCAGTTAGAAAACTGCCGCCATCAAATTGATGCCTTGAAAATTGAACGGGAAATCGCTGAACGGGAATCAAAAGTCGGCGTCGGGGATCAACAACGGTCAGAAACTATCCGCGAAAAACTCTCTGTACTGGAAGAAAAACAGGGCCAGTTGGAAAATCGCTGGCAACAAGAACTTGACCTGATTGATAAAATCATTCACCTACAAATTCAGCTTCATGAACAGCAGCACAGTGATGATATTGATATCCGCCATACTGAGCTGACGGAACTACAGCAGCAATTGAAAATTTTGCAAGGGGATATCCCGCTTATCTTCGCTACCGTAGACAGTAATGTTGTTTCTGCCGTTGTATCAGATTGGACGGGCATCCCGCTCAGCCGTATGGTAAAAGACGAAATCGAGGCTGTATTACATTTAGCTGATACACTCAACCAACGTGTCATTGGTCAGTACCACGCCTTAGAATTAATCGCAAAACGGGTGCGTACTTCACGAGCCAGATTAGATGATCCCAATAAACCGGTTGGTGTATTCATGTTATGTGGCCCATCCGGAGTCGGCAAGACCGAAACCGCGTTGGCACTGGCAGAAACATTATATGGTGGCGAGCAGAATCTAATCACCATCAATATGAGTGAATTTCAGGAGGCACACACCGTATCCACATTGAAAGGTGCTCCTCCCGGTTACGTAGGTTATGGTGAAGGTGGCGTGTTGACCGAAGCAGTTCGCCGCCGTCCCTACAGCGTGGTATTGTTAGATGAGATTGAAAAAGCCCACCCCGATGTTCACGAAATTTTCTTTCAGGTCTTTGATAAAGGTTGGATGGAGGATGGTGAAGGTCGCCACATTGATTTTCGCAATACCATCATTATCCTGACATCCAATGTGGGAGCTGATTTAGTTAGCTCACTGTGTTTACAATCAGTCACCATTCCAGACCCGGAAAAACTCAGCACAGCATTGCGAAAATCGCTACTACAAGTATTTCCTGCCGCTTTGCTGGGACGCTTAATGGTTATACCTTACTACCCATTGAGTGATGAAGTGATGTCAGATATCGTCCATCTGCAATTGAATCGTATTAAAAAACGCTTACTGGAAAATCACGGCATTATAGCCACATTCGACAATGCTCTGGTTAAACATATCGTCGAACGATGTACAGAAATCGAATCAGGAGGCCGCATGGTGGATGCCATTCTGACCAACACCTTGCTACCACAAATTAGTCAGCATATTCTTTCTGCCACTGCTAATGATCAACAATATCATCAGCTACAAGTATCTCTCGAACAAGGTGAGTTTCAATGTCTATTCACGAATTAGGCTTGTGAGCAGGAGACTATTTACTATGCTGAACTTTTATAATAACTATCCTTACAATAACCACCCCAGTGGTAATCATCCATCCTCACACGCACTACCTGTTGGATACTGCCTGAACGAATTTGAGATCGAAAAAGTTATTGGCAGTGGCGGATTCGGGATTGTGTATCGTGCCTGGGATCACCGACTAAAACGAAGCATTGCAATCAAAGAATATATGCCTTCTTCTTTGGCAATACGTGAGCAAAATTTAACGTTAAAGCTACGCAGAGGAGATCTCAGAAAAAGATTTCAATTTGGGCTGACTAATTTTATGCGTGAAGCGCATTTTATGAGTTGCTTCAACCACTCATGCTTACCATTGTTTCTTCATTTCTGGCAAAAAAACAACACCGCTTACATTGCAACGCCATTTTACAATGGAAAGACGTTAAAGACATTGCAGGCAACACAACCAGAAATTATCAACCAACGCTGGCTCTGCAACATGTTATACCCTTTGCTTGATGCACTTAATACGCTTCACCAAACGGGTTATTTGCACTGTGATATCTCCTTGGATAATATCTTGATTCAAGAAAATGGGGAGCCGGTGCTACTTGATTTAGGTTCAACCAGAAAACTAAACGAACGGCTGTCTGATGAATTTGAAGTCACCATAAGATCAGGTTTTACGCCTGTCGAACAATACACAGCTAATGAAGAAGGACAGCAAGGCCCCTGGACAGATATCTACGCGATAGGGGCAGTACTCCATACTTTAATTGTAGGAACTCCCCCGCCAGTCAGTATTGTGCGTAATCTTGAAGATAATTATCAGCCTCTGGCCGAACGGAAACCTGCTGGCTACTCACTCTCATTTCTACATGCTATCGATCGCGCTTTAGCCATTAAACCTTCTGAACGACCAATGACCACGTCTGAATTAACCGCGCTGATACAATCATCTGCTGTAGAACCATCCTTGTCCCTGACATTACAATAGGTTTCAATATGCAGATATAAAAACACCTCCGCCAGAGATTATCTCTGGCGGAGTATTAAAATCAATAATTATTCATCTTCTTCATGTTCAGAGGCACGTTTCTTTCCACTCAATTCATATTCACGTAGTTTATTCGCTATCGCAGTATGAGAAACGCCAAGCCGTTTTGCCAATTTGCGCGTACTGGGATAATGACGATAAAGGCGCGTTAATACGGAACGTTCGAAACGCTTGCTGATTTCGTCCAGAGACCCCACCAACACATCTTCATTAAATGCCATCTCTGATTCTAATTCGGGCAACTGAATATCCTGCGGGCATAGTTTATTCGTCTCAAGCTGAGTCAACGCATGATAGATAACATTCCGCAGTTGCCTGACGTTCCCCGGCCAGTGATAACCAGACAAAAATGGCTCTAGATCAGAAGAAAATTTAGGCTTGGTTAAACCCTGCTCTTGTGCAAAACGCGTAACAAAGTAATCTGTCAGCGGCATAATATCCGCCCGATGCTCCCGTAAGGGGGGCAATGTAATAGTTAATACATTCAGCCGGTAATAGAGATCTTCACGAAACATCCCTTTTTGCACTAACTCAACCAAATTCTTCTGAGTCGCGCATATAATCCGAACATTAACTTTAACTTCATTGTCTTCACCAACACGGCGGAATGTGCCATCGTTCAAGAAACGCAGCAATTTATTCTGCATTTGTGACGACATTTCACCGATCTCATCCAACAAAACCGTACCGCCATTAGCCTGCTCAAAGAAACCTTTTTTGCCTTCCATCGCATTTGGGTAAGCTCCCGCCGCATAACCAAACAGCTCACTTTCAACAACATCGTCTGGCATGGAAGCACAATTTAACCCAAGAAAAGGCTGTTTTCCTCTGGCACTCCGCAAATGACAGGCTTTAGCAAATTCATCTTTTCCGGTTCCTGTTTCTCCAATAAGCAACAATGGGGCATCAAGCATTGCCATTTTACGTGCCTGCTCAACGACATGAACCATTTTAGGACTGACGGCAATAATTTGTTCAAAGGCACAATCATCATTCACCGTTAATCGTTTGAGCGATGATTCAATATTTCTTTCTGAGTGACGTGTTTCAGCACGCAACATAATTACAGCGCCTACACACCTGACGACCTGATTTTCATCTGTTAACTGCATAGGAACAATATCCATCTCATAGTTCTGCCCTTTGATGGATAGATGTGCCGAATGAGGTTGATGGTGCTCACTTTCGAGCCAGCGGAGGAAATTATAATTGTTAATCAGATGACTGATGTTTTTCTGGCTTATCTTTTCTTTGCTGAGGCCAAATAATACCAATGAAGCGGGGTTAGCCAGTTCGATGTTTCCTTTCATATCAATAGAAAAGATAGGTTCAGGAACCGATTCCAACAATGTCCACATTGCCCTATGCTCTTTTTCTGACGGCATAAAGGCGACCGTCCGAACATCAATGACCCCGCTGATGTGGCGAATTTCCGCCATCAATAAGCGAAAGGTGTTGAAATCAATCTGAGTAAAATTAAGGTAAATACGACGAGCAGGAGAAATCTCAATTCCTTTCAGGTCAATATTTTTTAAAACCAGTAAATCAAGTAACTCACGAGTTAACCCAATCCGATCCTGACAAGTAACTTCTAATCGCATTATTCTGACCTTATTTACACGATGTTCATAACCATCTGAAATGTTACCCGTTACTGTGCAATAGATGAAGCCTTTGTCAGCAAAAGTTTACGATAAAATAAGCTGTCAACCTGGAATAACAGTAGCCACTATTTGGCTACTGTGTTTTGGTGACTGTATTGTTTTCGGTCTTTTTGGTTTTTGTCGTCGGTAATGTACTTTTAAGCTGGGTCAGTAATTGGTGACGAAAATCCCCCAGTTTCGGCTTGTCGCCATCAATCCACGGCAAAGGACGACACAGTTCCATTGCTTTGATACCCAGACGTGCAGTCAGCAGCCCCGCGCCAATTCCCTGAGCAGCACGCGCTGAAAGACGGGCAGCAATGTCTTGAGATAACCAGTCCATGCCCACTTCTCTCACTAATTCTGACGCACCCGCAAAGGCAATATTCAGCAAAACTAACCGGAACAGACGAATGCGGCTGAAGTAACCTAATTCGATCCCATACAACGCCGCTATGCGATTAATCAAACGAATATTTCGCCACGCAATAAAGGCCATATCAACAATAGCCAACGGGCTGACAGCAATCATTAAGGCAGATTCTGCCGCCGAACGACTGATCTCTTTCTTTGCTTGCACATCTAAAACGGGCTGAACCAATTTGCTGTATAACATGACTATTTCACGGTCATTGTGTGTTTCATGTACGGCCGCCTGCCAACGCTGCAATGCCGGGTGCTGTTGCCCAATTCCGGCTTGCTCTGCCAGTTTTTCGCAAAACTGACGCCCTTTGCCAATACCATGACTTTGCAACAGCCCCTTCGCCGTATCCCGCTCTTCGGTACGAAGGCGTAAGTGATAGAGACGCCGCCACTCTCTTATCACTGTGCCTATTCCCGCAAAAATAATCAGCCCGCCCGCTGCTGCAACACCCAGTGCAATCCAATCATTCTGCTGCCATGATTGATATATCCACTGAATAAACTGTGCAATCACACTGACACCTAACAACAATATTGCGCCGGAAAAAATTTTTCGCCACAAACTCCGTTTTGGTTTCAGTGCCTGATTGACTGCACCTTCAAATTCCCCTTCTTGTTCCTCTGCGTCCAGTTCAGGCATAACCGGATAGAATTCCTTTTCCTGCCCGTTGAATTCTTTTTTTGATTTCAGCGACGGCTCTGACGACGTTGGTGCAAGATCGCCAAAATCCATTCTCGGTTTCAAAGGTTCGGTCATGTTAATTTGTCTCCCAGTAAAAATTCCATTGCGCTGTCCATGCGAATATGGGGTAACGGCGTATCAACATTGACTTGTTTTGGTCTGAATGATTCAAAATTGAACCCCTGTTTTTGCCAAAAATCGCTGGTCGGCAAACGCTGTGGCACTTCTCCCGGAAAGAATGTCATTGGTTTATCATCTGACAAGCGGTTGCCTTTAATGGCCGGAATTTTTTCACCATCATGAATGACAATACCACTTTCTGTTGCCTGAACGGATGCAAGCCCCACACAATCCATACTGATCCCTTCAAACGCCGCGTTTTGCCAGGCTTCCTGAACCAATTGCTGTAAAAGAGAAACAAGGTTGGCATGTTGATCCGCTGTAATATGATCAGCTTTGCTGGCTGCAAACATCAATTTATCGATACAAGGGGAGAATAAGCGACGAAACAAGGTTCGTTTACCATAATGGAAGCTCTGCATAAGCTGTGTCAATGCAAGCCGCATATCGTTAAAGGCTTGTGGGCCACTGTTCAACGGCTGTAAACAATCCACCAGAACAATTTGCCGATCAAAGCGGAGGAAATGCTCTTTATAGAAACCCTTGACGATATGATCACAATAATAAGCAAAGCGTTCCCGCAACATGCCAATGTTAGTATGCCTATCCGCCCTGGCTAATTGAGGTTCTCCAATTCTGTCGATATCCGGCCATGGGAAAAATTGCAGCGCTGGCGCTCCCGCTAAATCCCCCGGTAAGATAAACCGCCCGGGCTGGATAAAATGCAGTCCCTGTTGTTTGCATTGATGAAGATAATCGGTATAAACCTGAGCGATTCTGGCGAGCAAATTTTCATCAGCCGGAGCCAATGGGTCACATTGTTTGCATAATTCCAACCACGGTTTAGCCCAATTCGCTCTTTCCCCTTTGAGCAATCCATTCATATGCCGTGACCATGCCAGATAATTTTGTTCCAGCATGGGTAAATCGAGTAACCACTCTCCCGGATAATCGACAATTTCCAGATAAAGGGTGGAGGTTTCCTTTAGATAACGAAAGAGAGAATCTTCAGAGCGATAACGCAGAGCCAAGCGAATTTCGCTCACGCCACGCGTTGGTATCGGCCAATACGGTGGTGTATCGTGTAATGCGGCAATGTTTTCATCATAGGCAAAGCGGGGAATTCCAAAATCTCGCTGTGGTACCCGCTTTACTCCCAGTAAACGCCCGTCACGCACAGCAGAAAACAGCGGCAATCTGGCTCCGCTATGAACATGCAGTAACTGGTTTACTAAAGAAGTAATAAAGGCGGTTTTTCCACTGCGACTTAATCCTGTTACCGCCAGTCGCAAATGGCGGTCCATTCCACGATTAACAAGCGCTGATAGTTCGTTTTGCAACCGTTTCATGTTTCTCCTAATGGGGGGTACCGTGATTCTGTTTCATCCGGTCAGTAACATCGGCACAATGACAATTATTATCAATAGATTGATACTATTTCCGATGTTACTGACCAGAACCCATATTTTTCTATATAAAATTTTAGGGTATTTAAATTTAGTATTCTAAATTTATAGCCTAACATTGTTCACGGTCTAAAGTTGGCGAAAACGACTGCGTACACTGTAAGTATCTGAAGTAATATAACGTTCCATCTGACGCAAGCGAGATTCACTTGCCCTCAGTTGGTAATCTACTTCATCCAACATTTTCTGTGCTGATGGCCCCCTATCTTTTTCCTCCGCCGAATATCCCGCAGGCGCGGGATCCATTACAAAGGTTAAGATAATATAAGCCAATACAGTTATGCCAAATAACCCAAAAAACAGCGATAGTACTGTGATGGTACGGATAAGCGGAGCAGGCAAGTTAAAATAATCTGCCAGCCCGGCACAAACCCCTTTTACCATCCCCTGATCTGGCAAGCGATAGAGTTTCCGGCGATATGTATTCGACATTATGACTGTCTCCAGTTTGGATGCTCGGCATCAAGGATATCTTCCAGCGTTTTTATCCGCTCCTGCATACGCCGGGCGTTCTCTGTCAATTGCTCTAAACGCTGAACCTCGCTGCTCCCTAACTGACCTCGATTCTGGTTGCTATAATGCAGCCACAACCAAATGGGTAAAACAAAAAGCACGAAGATGATCAGTGGGATCCCCAGAAATATATAGCCCATTATCTTTCCTTAGTTGTGCATAACATAAGTTGTGCATGACATATGTCATCATTGTGGATCTTTGAGATTCATTTTAGCCTTCAGGGCCGCAAGTTGCGCACTGATTTCATCATCTGCTTTCAATTCTGCAAATTGCTGTTCGAGTGATTTTTGTTTGCCCAACCCAACGGATTCCGCTTCGGCTTCCATGTGATCTATCCGGCGCTCAAACTGCTCGAATCGCGCCATTGCCTCATCTATTTTACCACTATCCAGCTGACGGCGTACTTCGCGGGAAGATGCCGCTGCCTGATGACGCAAAGTTAATGACTGTTGTCTTGCACGCGCTTCTGTCAATTTATTTTCCAGCTCCGTCACTTCACCCTTAATGCGTTCAAGCGTTTCATCCAAAATAGACAGTTCGTTTGTTAATACTTCAACCAGGCTGCTAACTTTCTGTTTTTCAATCAACGCTGCACGAGCCAGATCTTCTTTACCTTTACTCAGCGCCAGTTCGGCTTTTTCCTGCCAGCCCTCAATTTGGTTTTCACCATTGCTGATACGGCGCAAAAGCTGTTTTTTCTCTGCCAGTGTACGCGCTGAAGTTGAACGAATTTCCACCAGCGTGTCTTCCATTTCCTGAATCATCAAGCGGATCATTTTTTGTGGATCTTCCGCTTTATCCAGCAGAGAAGAAATGTTGGCATTAACGATATCAGCAAAGCGAGAAAAAATACCCATAGTCATAAACCTCTTTCATTAGAATGTATGTATGTTATGCCTGTGTACTGTTAAAGCGGATACAAGATACACGGTAAGGCGTTTATTTAATTACTTGAATACAAATTACTTAGGTGCAAATTACTTAGGTGCAGATTACTTAGGTATAAATACAAGATACATGCCAACTTTATATCTTTGATATCTTATTGAAATAGATAAAATAATTTTTCTTTGACTTTTTATTGCAATAATTTAATGTGGTTAAATTGACTAACTAGTGGCGAAAAATACCATGTCTCAGTTTATTGATAACCTATTAGGTGAAGCAAACTGTTTTATTGAAATTTTGGAGCAAGTCTCTGCACTGGCAAAGTTGAATAAACCTGTTTTGGTTCTCGGCGAACGGGGAACAGGCAAAGAGTTAATCGCCCGTCGTTTGCATTATCTTTCTCCGCGTTGGCAAGGCCCTTTCATTTCTCTGAACTGTGCTGCACTCAATGAAAACCTGCTTGATTCTGAGCTTTTCGGTCATGAAGCCGGCGCATTTACAGGCGCTCATGCAAAACATCAGGGACGCTTTGAACGGGCAGACGGTGGAACGCTGTTTCTTGACGAACTGGCTACCGCCCCCATGCAGGTACAGGAAAAATTGCTGCGTGTCATTGAATATGGTCATTTGGAACGCGTAGGTGGCAATAAATCCTTACAAGTCGATGTACGTCTGATCTGTGCAACCAACGAAGATTTACCTGCCATGGCTGCCCGTGGAAAGTTCAGGGCTGATTTGCTTGACAGGCTTGCGTTCGATGTGGTTCAGATTCCACCGCTACGTCAACGACAACAGGATATTATGTTACTGGCACAGAATTTTGCGATTCAGATGTGTCGGGAATTAAACCTGACCTTTTTCCCCGGATTTACTGACGAAGCCAAACAGCAGCTACTTTCTTATCATTGGCCCGGCAACGTCCGAGAATTAAAGAACGTGATAGAACGCTCCATTTACCGACACGGCGATAATCAGAATGAATTAAATACTATCATTATCAACCCATTTTCATCATCACAAGGAGTTGTTGAAAAGTCTGTTAATGCGCAATCTATTGCCGGTGAGCCGACTAATTACGCCCTTCCTCAATTACCCCTTAATTTAAGACAATGGCAAAATGATAGTGAAAGGATTTTGATCATGCAGGCATTGGCAGAAAGTCAATTCAATCAGAAAAAAGCGGCTGATAAGCTCAGTCTGACTTATCACCAGCTACGTGGATTGATCAAAAAACACGATATCAATATTCACACCAGTGAATAACCGGATAAAAAAATAGCCGGCACCCGAGCCGGCTAATAAAATACTGGAAGCAATGTGAGCAATGTCGTGCCTTTCCTGAAGATTACATCCTGAGTATTGCAAGGATGTATTCCCGAAAGTACGATACGAATGATAATACGTCTCAATTCTATTTGTAAAGCACTTTATTGAGAATTTTTCTCATTGACGTGATCTGATCGTTGTTTTTGAGCAAAAAGCGTTAATTAAGTTACAATGGCCGCACTCTTTTCTATGAATGACGTTTTATATGCGCTATTTGATTTACTGGATTATATTATTGCTTGCGGCCCCTGCCCTTGCAGCCGAGAACGCTATTCCAGAATCCGTGAAAACTATATCTGTACAAACTACACCAGTGCAAGCCATTTCAGAATCGATTAAATCATTCCCTGTCTCCATGCCCAGCAACACCTCAGAAAATTTGTCTTACATTTCAGGCAGATTAAGACAGAATGGTTTTATCTATTGTGTTAACGGCAACCTGAATACATTTAATCCACAGTTGAGCATCAGTGGCTTGACTGTGGATACTCTTGCAGCACAAATCTACAATCGCCTGCTGGGCGTTGATCCCCTTACCTATCGTTTAATTCCTGAGCTGGCTTCTGACTGGGAAGTAAGCGACAATGGAGCAACTTATCGCTTTCACCTGCGCCATAATGTTGCTTTCCAAACAACGGATTGGTTTACACCAACCCGCACAATGAACGCTGATGATGTGGTATTCAGCTTTCGCCGCGTCTTCGATAAAACACATTATTATCATAATGTTAATGGTGGTCATTATCCCTATTTTGACAGCCTGAAATTTGGTGATTCAATACAGGATATTCGGAAAATCGATAAGTATACCGTCGAATTTCGCCTTAAAGCGCCCGATGCTTCCTTCATTTGGCATCTGGCAACATACTATGCTCCTATCCTGTCTCAGGAATATGCTCAAAAATTGCAGCACATAAACCAACAGGGAGAGATTGACTGGAAACCTGTAGGAACGGGGCCATTCATGCTGGAGGATTATCAGATGGAACAATTTATCCGCCTTGTTCGTCATGATAAGTATTGGAGAGGTAAGCCACACATGGAACAGGTTGTTATAGATACCGGAGCCGGTGGTACAGGCAGAATATCAAAACTGCTCACGGGTGAATGCGATGTACTGGCCTATCCCGATGCCAACCAGTGGAATATTCTGCATGATGACCCAAACCTGCGCCAGACATTACGTTCAGGCATGAACATCGCCTATCTTGCATTTAATACCAGCAAACCCCCGTTGGATAAATTAGAAGTTCGTCAAGCTATTGCTTATGCCATTAATAATCAACGCCTGATGAAATCCATCTATTACGGTACTGCTGAAACAGCGGCGTCGATCTTGCCACGTGCATCTTGGGCGTATGATAATCGTGCCGAGATTACCGAATACGATCCTGAAAAATCCCGCAAAATGTTAGATGAATTGGGATTACATGGCTTGGAGTTAACATTATGGGTGCCAACTGCGTCACAATCCTATAATCCAAGCCCCCTGAAAATGGCGGAGCTTATTCAGGCGGATTTAGCTCAGGTCGGGATTAAAATGTCCATCCGCCCCGTCGAAGGACGTTACCAAGAAAATCAACTGATGGACAAAACCCATGATATGACATTGGCTGGATGGTCTACGGACAGCAACGATCCCGATAGTTTTTTCCGTCCTTTACTGAGTTGTGCGGCTATTGCCTCCCAGACTAACCTAAGCCGTTGGTGTAATGCTGATTTCGATAATGCACTTCATCAGGCCTTATTAAATCAACAACTTGCTTCACGCATCAAAAATTATCATGTGGCGCAAGAAATTCTGGCACAGCAATTACCTGTACTGCCACTGGCTTATGCGATGCGTCTGCAAATATTTCGTCATAACATCAAAGGGCTGGTGCTAAGCCCGTTCGGCAATAGCCCCTTTGGCAGTGTGTACCGCGAACAAATAACCACCACAACTAATGAAAATAAAGAGGAAAGCAAATGATTATTTATATCTTACGTCGTTTGCTGCTTCTGGTTGTGACGTTGTTTTTTCTTTCATTAATCAGTTTCAGTCTGGTGTATTTCACACCGCATGGCCCCTTGAGCGGTGCATCACTGACAGATGCTTTCATTCACTATTTCAGTGGATTGTTCCAATGGAATTTTGGCATTTCCAGCATTAATGGGGAGCGAATTATTGAACAACTGTATGATGTTCTCCCCGCAACAATGGAACTGTGTATTCTTGCTTTTTCCATGGCGTTGTTAGTCGGTATTCCTCTGGGAATTATCGCGGGTGTCTGGCGCAATAAAAAAATCGATGTCATTATCAGCACATTTGCCCTCTGTGGTTTTTCCATCCCGGTTTTCTGGTTAGCGCTTTTGCTGACTCTGCTCTTTTCACTTTACCTAGGATGGCTACCCGTTTCAGGGCGGTTTGATTTGCTCTATCGGATGGAACCCGTGACTGGTTCTGCATTGATTGATGCCTGGTTGTCGGAATCACCTCATCGTAATGAGATGATCATGAGTGTTATCCTTCACATGATTCTGCCCGTTATCACACTGGCAGTTGCCCCCACAACGGAAGTCATTCGTTTGATGCGTAATAGCACTGAGGAAGTATCAACCGCAAACTATATTAAATCAGCAGCAACACGTGGCTTATCACGGTTGACCATTATTCGCCGCCATCTGCTGCATAACGCTTTACCACCCATTATTCCCAAACTGGGATTGCAATTTTCAACCATGCTCACATTGGCGATGGTGACAGAACAGGTATTTAACTGGCCTGGTTTAGGGCGCTGGCTTATCAGTGCTATTCGCCAACAGGATTATTCCGTCATTTCAGCAGGAGTTATGGTGATAGGCACGTTGGTTATTTCAGTTAATGTGTTGACAGATATCATCGGAGCGATGGCTAATCCTCTGAAGAATAAGGAATGGTATGCCCTTAGATAACTTTTACCAAGAAAAGAAAATGCCGTCGCCGTTGAAAGTTATTTGGCGGTTTTTCTATGCTGACATATTAGCGATGGCGGGTTTCTATGGGGTACTGGTTTTAATTGTATTGAGCCTGTTGGGAAACCATCTCGCCCCTTATCGGCTTGATCAGCAATTTCTGGATCAACTGATGCCGCCTTCATGGTCGCATCACGGTAATGTCGCCTTCTTTCTCGGAACCGATGATCTCGGTCGTGATATTTTCAGCCGCCTGCTGATTGGTACATCTTCCACATTCGGATCTGCACTGGTTGTAACCGCAGCGGCAGCCATTGTGGGACTAATCATCGGCAGCCTCGCAGGAATGACCCACGGATTTAAGTCTGCGGTCCTGAACCATATCCTTGATACCTTACTTTCTATTCCTTCTTTATTGCTGGCAATTATTGTTGTTGCTTTCGTTGGAGCCAGTCTGCATCATGCCATGATAGCTGTCTGGCTGGCGTTACTGCCAAGAATAGTGCGCACTATTTATACGGCTGTACATGACGAATTGGATAAGGAATATATTATTGCAGCACGTTTGGATGGCGCATCAAACTACCATATTTTACGCTATGCCGTTTTTCCTAATATCACTGCGGTAATAGTCACTGAGCTAACGCGTACACTTTCCATCGCTATCCTTGATATTGCAGCCTTGGGATTCCTCGATCTTGGTGCACAGCTGCCATCACCTGAATGGGGTGCGATGCTGGGAGATTCATTGGAGTTGATCTATGCTGCGCCATGGACTGTGATGTTGCCGGGAGGCGCAATTATGCTCAGCGTTCTATTGGTTAACTTACTGGGTGACGGACTCCACCGGGCCATTAACGCAGGAGCCGAATAATGCCATTGCTTGATATTCGAAACCTCACCATCGAGTTTATGACGGCAGAAGGCCCCGTCAAAGCGGTTGAGCGCATGAGTATTTCACTGACAGAAGGTGAAATTCTCGGTTTGGCTGGCGAATCAGGATCAGGTAAGAGTTTGATTGCCAAAGCGATATGTGGCGTTACAAAAGACAATCTTAAAGTTACCGCTGATCGCTTTCGTTTCAATGATATTGACTTGTTACGCCTGACACCACGGCAGCGCCGTAAAGTGATTGGTCACAATATCTCAATGATTTTTCAAGAACCGCAATCATGTCTCGATCCATCAGAAAATGTGGGTAAGCAGCTTATTCAAGCTATTCCCGGATGGACGTTTAAGGGCCGTTGGTGGCAGAGATTTAACTGGAGAAAACGCCGTGCAATTGAACTGCTGCATCGCGTTGGCATCAAAGACCACTATGACATCATGCACAGTTATCCTTATGAATTAACGGAAGGTGAATGCCAAAAAGTGATGATTGCCATTGCCCTTGCCAATCAACCACGCTTGCTGATTGCAGATGAGCCAACCAATGCAATGGAACCAACCACACAGGCTCAGATATTCCGTTTGCTATCGAGCTTAAACCAGAATAACAACATGACAATTCTGTTAATCAGCCATGATCTGCAAATGATGAGCAAACTGGTGAAACGCATCAATGTACTTTATTGCGGTCAAACAGTAGAAAGTGCCACGCCGGATGAGTTGCTGATAAGACCTTATCATCCCTATACACAAGCGCTGATCCGTTCAATTCCTGATTTTGGCAGCCCACTACCGCATAAGAGCCGCTTGAATACATTACCCGGAGCTATCCCGTCACTGGAACACCTGCCGATAGGATGCCGTTTGGGGCCACGTTGTCCCTATGCACAGAAAACCTGCATAGCAACCCCTCGGTTACGGGTAATTAAGAATCATGCGTTCGCCTGCCATTTCCCTTTGAATATGGAAGAATAGTAAGTGGTTGACACATTATTGGAAGTCAAAAACCTGGCTAAAACATTCCGTTATCGCACCGGGCTATTTCGCCGTCATCATCTTGATGCGGTAAAACCCGTGAGCTTTACTTTGCAGTCTAAAAAAACACTGGCCATTATTGGTGCAAATGGCTCTGGCAAATCCACTTTAGCGAGAATGCTATCAGGGGTTATTGAACCGACTTCAGGCGAAATTCTGATTAACAACCATAAGCTGGCTTATGGTGATTACAGTTACCGTAGCCAGCGCATCCGCATGATTTTTCAGGACCCCAGCACTTCATTGAATCCCCGCCAGCGCATCGGCCAGATTCTGGATATGCCATTAATCCTGAATACAGAGCTATCCCCTTCCGAACGGGAGAAACGAATCAATCAGACATTGCGCCAAGTGGGTTTATTACCAGACCACGCTAATTATTATCCACATATGCTGGCATCAGGGCAGAAACAGCGTGTGGCTCTGGCCCGGGCTTTGATATTGCAGCCACAAATTATTGTCGCAGACGAAGCATTGGCTTCTCTTGATATGTCGATGCGTTCTCAAATCATCAACCTGATGCTGGAATTACAAGAGAAACACGGTATTTCTTATATCTATGTCACTCAACATCTCGGTATGATGAAACATATCAGTGATCAAGTACTGGTAATGCATCAAGGTGAAGTTGTAGAGCGTGGCAATACAGCGGAGGTACTGGCTTCTCCATTGCATGATATTACACGCAAATTGATAGCCAGTCATTTTGGTGAAGCTTTGTCTGCTGAAGCATGGCGTCAGGATCTCACCTAATATTTTAATTGGGTGCATTTTATTCACTGATCGGAACAGCGTGGGAAACTCACCACATTTTTCTCCGGCGTGATAGAATTGTCCCCGTTTATTAACAATAAACACTATGGTCATGTTGGTATATCATTTTGTTACTAATGACTATTAGTGTTTGATCACAAAGAACTATTTTGATCACAAAGAACAATAAGGATACTGCTATGGGTTTCATGACCGGCAAGCGCATTCTCATTACTGGCGTCGCCAGCAAACTGTCTATCGCTTATGGGATTGCTAAAGCAATGCACGAACAAGGTGCAGAGCTGGCTTTTACCTACCAAAATGACAAGTTGAAACCTCGTGTCGAAGAATTCGCTGCATCACTGAATTCTAATATCGTTCTGCCGTGTGACGTGGCTGAAGACGAAAGTATCGATACATTGTTCGCCGAATTAGGCAAAGTATGGCCTAAATTCGACGGATTCGTTCACTCTATCGGTTATGCTCCGGCTGACCAGCTTGATGGCGACTATGTTAATGCCGTCAGCCGTGAAGGTTTCAAAATTGCACATGACATCAGTGCATACAGCTTCGTTGCAATGGCGAAAGCATGTCGTGAAATGCTGAATCCTAACTCAGCCCTGCTTACCCTGAGCTATCTGGGTGCAGAACGTGCAATTCCTAACTATAACGTAATGGGTCTGGCGAAAGCCTCTCTGGAAGCCAACGTACGTTATATGGCAAATGCAATGGGTGTTGAAGGCATTCGTGTTAACGGCATCTCTGCTGGCCCAATCCGTACACTGGCAGCTTCCGGTATCAAAGATTTCCGTAAAATGCTGGCTCATTGTGAAGCAGTTACACCGATTCGCCGTACTGTAACAACAGAAGATGTTGGTAATGCTGCTGCATTCCTGTGTTCTGATCTGGCTGGTGGTGTGACAGGTGAAATTCTGCACGTTGACGGTGGTTTCAGCATCGCTGCTATGAACGAATTGGAATTGAAATAAGCTCAATAACTGATTGTTCGTATCCTCAATAGATTTCAAGTTGTCATCAACAAAACAGCAACCTGAAAGATAAAAAGGATATTAAATAAGTGTCCCCCCATTCACAGAAATGGGGGACATTATTATTTAGCAGCCCCTGAATAATCCCCACTCTGCTTAATCAATACATACCGATTAAGTAACTGGATAAAATGCGTATCCGTCTGCTGAAGCAGTGCTGGCGGTAACTCACCTTTTGCAGTCGCTTCCTCAAGTTGTCTTAGCTTTTCTTCCAATGGTGGATTCTTATTGAAAGTCTGAGTCAAAGTAAATACAGCGGATTTTAATTCAGATCCTGTCATATAACGCCCGCGTTTTTCATCCAACCAATTCAATCTGCGGGTCAGATCCGCCAATTGATCCATACCAGAATTCCAATGACCTAAGCTATCAATCGGAGCCGCATTCATTGTTATCTGTTTCTGCCATTGCTCTGACAACGCCGCAGTCAATGGAGCCTGTGGCCACAATGTCTTCGCCTGATGAATTAAAGCAAAACCATAGTCCTGCTGCCAAACAGGTGATAAAGTCCCCAACATTTTTAACTGTAATTTGGCCTTATCCAGTATCACGCTATTTTCTTCACGCTCTTTATCCGACAGGGCAGCCAAAGAGTACAGCACATCATCCGGTAATACTTTCGGTAACGGGGTCACTGTTGCTTGTAAGCGAGGAGCAATTTTATCCTGCGCTGCGTACTGCCATGCCCCAAATCCACCACCACTGAGCACCAAAGCTGCCAACATACCTATCATGAACGCCTTCCATTGAAAGCCCGGTTTTTCCGGCGGCATCACCACAATATTAGGTTTAGGATCTCCTTCCGGTTTTACGACATATACCCATGTTTGCTGAGGAGTATTAGGTGATGGTAGCGGTTGCTGTTCAAATTCCATCGTTGCTTGCGGATGCGGTTTCAGGGAAACATCCATATTTGCCCCTTCCAGACTTTCCAGACGGATCGCCGCATTGTGAATAAATGTCCCGAGTCTTTCCAACTGGCTGACATGTTTTAACTCCAGCTGTTGCAATGTCTGGCAAAGCTGAGAGAGATATTGTTCCGTTTGGTAAAGCTGGGATAGATCAGCATATACGAAGGTCTGGATACGCAAGGCATTAATCAAACGCTGGCTCAACCCTGCCAGAATTTCTACCCGGGCATGAACCTGCTGAGGCCAAATAGATTGCCATTGATGTGTTACTAAACCATGAATAATCGCCAGCCCTTCATTCAATCCCGCCAATCCTGCTCGAGTTGTACGTATCAGCGTATACCATGCAGCAGTCTGTAGTTCGACACCGTTCTGGCTGAACAGTGACAAACAGAGACGTTCGGCCTGTTCCCAATTCACATCAGGGCGGGCTGGATGGTGCAATTTATTCAATTCATCCCGCAAGGCAACGAAATCTGGCAAGGTACGAGGGTCCCCCCCTGTCTTCAGATATTTTTCCGATCCTGTATTCATGGTATTCCTTTATCATTCCTTAAAGCGGTTACGATTGATATTTTTGTTCGAGGAAATTTTGTTTCTTCAAGTGCCTAATCAGCACCCTTCCTCCGGGTATGAATTCAGTACCATAGCGAACCAAGCCGATTTCATACACTTCCGCCTCCAATGCGTAACGAAGTGTTCCAAATTCATGTTCCGGCAGCAAAGTCAACGAGATGCGTTTAATACGCGGTTCATATTTCAATAGTGTCGAGGAAAGCACATTCATCAGACTATGGGCTGTTCCCGGCAAGCCTTGCATGATCCGGCTCATATCCGGCAAGCCATAATCCGGCAAATGAGCCAGCGTTCCGGCACGGGTATTGATAATCCGCTGGATATTGTCCAGTACGGAAAGGATAACCTGATTTTCTTCAGAGACTTGATGTATATCCAATCCCCCTGAAAAATTGCCTGTCAACATTTCATAAAGTGAAGGTTGTGACATCACCTCAATCCTTTTTCAGTGGCAACAGACGGATTGCTTGATCTTTCAACTCAATTTGGCGGGCTTTATCCGGCTCGAGTTCCGTTTTAGGGATGACAATCTGCCAGTTATTTTTTGTCAGATCAGGAGAATGGAACATCGCAACAACCGCTACGTATTGGGCTTCGGTTTCCAAAGGCATATCAAGGGAATAACTTTCTCCCGGGCGAAGCTGCAAGTCTTTTTCACTCAATACATCCGGTTGAATAGCGTTAATGTCATCGGTGAATATGTTCTGATATTCAATAACATCAAAAGCCTTGCGATCTTTTAATTGATAGATGCGAACCATCGTAGACAACGCGATACCATTATCATTGAGGTTAGTGCCATCACGAACCTGAAGATCCAGATGAACATTTTTGACTTTCTTATAAAAAATTGACTTCGTCATTTCGACTGTGCCATCGCTGATGGTCTGGGTTAATCCACATCCAGTCATGCACATCGCCGCAAACAACATTACTGCCGGAGTGATCCCTGATATAACTCTTTTTGTCTTGTTGCCTTCATTGCTTTTAGCCATACATTCAGTGGCATAGTTTTTAGAATCGATAGTTGCCATATTCATCCGTTTCCTTTCGATAAAGCTGTTCGGGCGCGGCCTGATAGCGCCCCAATCCAATAGTGATCTCATTTATTTTTTTATCAGCAACTGCTTTATTGTTCGCCGTTTTGCCTGTACTTGCATTACCGATTATTACATTACCCACAATTATTCTATTGGTTATTGTCTTATCAATAATCGTATCGTTAACTTCAACGGGTGACTGCCGCCTCATCACCGCAGTTTGCCCCAGTTTCATTCCCTGCCCGGTTATGACACTCAAGCGGGCTTCAGGCAACAATTCACGCGGTATACGCAGTTGCAGGCGGGCATGAACTCTCGACCCCAGATACGCATGGAGCAAGGCCATCAAGTCTGCATGTAACTGTCCGTCAGGTGGTAACCATTGCCTGATCTCTTCTGGGTCCTTAGTTTTCAATACCAGTAGTATCTGGCTATTTACATCAATACCCCTCCGGCCCAACACGGGTTTATGAGACAGGCTGACAGGTGAACGGCAACTCATCCTGACCGGATTATCCAGCGGTATCCGACGTCGATCATGGCGAACAACCGTCACTTCCGTATTAGGTGCCAACAGCCTTATCAGAGAACAGATACCTTCTGCCGTTCGGGTAGGTAAACGCATAGTCCCCAGCAAGGCCAAAAAACGAGAGACAGGCGTACCAATATGACTCGCACATCCCGGAATACCTAATCCAATTAAGCCAAGCAGGTATTGCGATGTTTCATCATTCCCTCCGGCCTGAAAAGTCGCAGGGTAGGAATATTTACGCCAGATGCGATAAAACTGAGTTGTCAGGCGATGATTAAACAAATCGAGAAAATCAGTGACAGCTTCCGTTCCCTCCCGCTGCTGGGCAATGTCATCGATATAAGCAGATGGCAGCGGCGATTCAACCCCATACAACCCTAAAAAAGTGGTTCTGATACTGGGTTTGTCCCCATGAACAGTTTCTACCGCTTTCAGTTCGCTGACAGGAAACCCCATACCCGGATGAGGACGAAAACGCACGGGATCATCATGAGGATGCGTTGTACTACCTAAGCCCGATTGCTCTGGCTTCAGACCCTCAATCAACTGACAAAAACGGTAAAAGTTGATCAATGGCAGCTTATCTTTGAGCTGCGTAATCAGCGCGGCAAGCTCTGGTTGTGATTCTCTGTCCATCGGATACATTTTCCACTCGGCTGAACAATCAAAGTCAGTTGGTTAAAAAGATGAATATCGGCATATAAAGAGAAAAATCGATTGAGCATCTCACCAAACAGATGAATATCGCCTTCTCCCGTAAAGCCATTACTGTCCAGCATGACTTCAATATCGATACCGCGTAACAAGAAACCTTTTTCAAATCGTTGTAAATGTTCGTGGCGGACAGCCACAATCGCATCCAATTTACGATTGTTCATTTCATTATCTTGCCAGTTATATAGCGCCAATGTGCCACGCAAAACTTCTGCATTTGCCATCATATTGAGAAAACTCGATCCTAAGTGGCTCAGTACCCGCCAGTGGAAACGATCTTCTGCCGGAGGATAAGCGGGTAAAGTTGGCTTGCATAAGTTCTGCACCTGAACAGGAAGCTGTAAGGTTTGCTCACAGCGATTCAGCAGAGAACTCTGGAGTGCCTTACGAGGTAGCTGGCCGTTAGTGCCAGTAATTTGCAAAGAGAGCGTTTCCGGTGTGATATGCCGGCCATCTTCCCAGACCTGCCCGCCCAGTATCAGCCACGTATCATGCAAGCCAGTGACACCCCGCCTGACGCGAGTATGGTAATAGCGTTCTGGTGCAGTGCGACGCAACATTCCTCCCCGATGGCGGAAACTGGTAAATGGCACATAAGCCCCCTCTTCAGTATCTTGGGAACTATTCACGCCATCTACAGAGTAAATTTCCGTATAGCCGTCCTGCAAACGACGTGGGCGCAGTAGATATTCATTTTCCAGGCCATTCACAGTCAGAGGGTCTGCCTCCAAAGTGAATAAATTGATGACAGAGACGCAGTGCAACCGGATATGCTCTGTCTTCACCAATAAGTCAGAATCCCAAAGTTCATTCAGAACAATATCCAATTCGAACCATCGGGTTTTGTCAGGGAACCTAACACCTTCCAACCCATTTAGTTCGACAAACATGAATTTTTCCCGGAAAGTGAAATATTCCAGTAAGAGCTGATAGCCGCTGAATGCGGTATCCCCTTTCGGCCATAACCGATCATTGTCAGTAAAACCACCGGGGGCAAAGTAGCCATCAAAGCGAATCCGATCAATCACCTCTGGCAAACGTAAATAAATGGCTGATTGACGTTTGGTCAGCGCCAAATGCAGAGCTGCACTGATTTGAGCATCTCCACTCAGATAAAAACGCAATCGGGACAGATCCACCTGTGACCATTCAGCCTGTTCCCCACAATTAAAGCGGATTCGGAGAACGGATCGACCATCCGGTTCTGTCGCCATTTGCATTTTAGAGATGGTAAAAGGGTGTAAACGCACTTCTTGCGTCGTTCTGTAGCGACAAACCGTTTGTTTTGGCCCAATGGGTTGGGACAGGACTTCGAACCCTTCAGGTACAATTTCTTCCATTTTCATCTGGCTGATATCTGGAGAAATCTCGGCGATCGCCAGAGAAGGGATCGTGCGCAAATAATGCGGCCACAATAAGCTGACCAACCCTTCGGTCAATTCAGGTAAATCATCATCTATTTTCTGACGCAGCCGTCCCATAGAGAAAGCAAAGCCTTCGAACAGGCGTTCTACAAAAGGGTCTGGAGTACCCGCCTTATCCAAATCTAACAAGGCAGCGCGATCGGGGTGAGCCTGAGCAAATTCTCGTGCGGCTTCCCGCAAATAGCGCATTTCAGCATCGAAATAACGGAGTGTTAAATCATCCATTAGGAGGAATCCTTACCATAAATAAACGCGATGCTCGACTTTTATGATGAGTTGAAATGACATAGCCGCTCCTTTATAACTTTAAGTCGTCAAAAATAGAGAAATAAAGGAACAAAAGGCTATGTCACAGCAAGA